>CALLPU010000402.1 GCA_938016235.1 uncultured Granulosicoccus sp.
GCCAGTGGCACGCCTAACAACACACCGGCTTTAGCCAATACTCTCTGCTGCCTGCGTACTACTGACAGCCTATCGGCAAGGTCGTAGTGCTGCTTCAACGTACGGCCGTCGCTGGTACGTACTTCAACGCTGGATGCCGTATCAGGCAGTGAATCATCGGCAATCACGTTCGTCAGCTCCCTCACCCTATCCAGACGCTGATCACAACAGCACGCCTTGGAGTAAGTAGAAAGTGCTGATGAATCATAGTCGGAGAACACTAACGCGCTGGAATGCCGATAACTGAACTTGGATTCCAGTGCTGTGGCAGGCTTGGGGACATTACACACCTTCAGCCACCGTGAATTGGTATGGATGGTGATGTCAGCTATATCGTCAGCACTGAGTGCATACTCCTCCTTGAGTAACTGCAATGCTTCAATGCTGGCATGCAGACCATGACAGCAGGCGTGCAACTTGTGCTGAACATCACCGAAGACATAATGCTGGCCCAATGACGACAGATTAATTTCCGTGCGTGCCGGCTCCGCGTGATGTGTATCTGCAAATCCACGCAGGCACTCAATACCGTCTGGCCGGGCGCTGAACCCTCTCGCTGCCAGCAATGCCGCTTCTACACCATTGGCTGCAGCCATTCCCGCGTGATACGGTTTACTCATGGTGCCGAACTGACTGGTCAGTCCCGACGCCCTGGTGGCTGCCAGACCCAAGGCGTGCAAGGTTTGCTCTTGCGTCATATCAAGCAGACGACAAGCCGCGGCTGTTGCACCGAATGTGCCTGCCGTGGCTGTCTGATGGAACCCGGCCTGATAGTGTGATCGACCCAGCCACTGGCCGACATGGCAGCAGACCTCTGAGCCAATCAGTGCCGCCTGCATGAAGTGTGATCCCGACGCACGCTGCAATTCGGCAACGGCTTTTGCAGCAGAGAACACAACAACGCTGGTGTGCCCGACATGTAAAAAATGGGTATCGTCATAATCCAGCGCATGTGACGTTGTGCCATTCACCAGCGCAGCCGCCTTGGCGGGTATTCGTTGATCAGTACCGAAAACGCTACTGTCAGCCTTACCTCCCTCATCAAGGGCCTGGCTTCTCACAATAGTGCTCACTGGCTCATCGATTCCTGCGATACCCACCGCCCACCAATCCAGCAGGGACAACTTCAAAATATCGATCACCTCGGGGGGTGGCTCGGCCACAGCGTTGTCATGTGGGTAGCCAACAACAAATTCTGCAATACGCTCGGACAAGTTCATCGTGATGAGGGTCGAATAGTTCGATAACGGTGGCGGCCTGGCGCCTTATCCTACTCGTTGCGACTACGGCCTGCAGGATGATTTGCCGTACAGTACGGCTTTACCTACTCACTGATGCACAGACATGGGCGATGTCATCCCTTTTGGCAAAAAGCCAACACCCAAAAAAAGTACGCTTTGCCTCAATAACCATCACAAATGGGAAGTGGTCAAGGAGCGGGCATTTGATGTCAAGCAAGGCAAACTGGTCACGCAGGAACGCTGTGTTCGATGTCGGAAAACGCGCAACAAACTGACCTGAGGTTGTTCTGCCGTGTTGATGCCACACTCAGCAGTCAGTGACTAGCTCGCCTGCTTCGTCACCGCCAGCCACTGCTCTATTCGTGAGCAAGGGTTATCATTGAGCAGCACATCGGTCACAACACAGATACTATCTGCCCCATGCTCGAATGCACCTGCAGCTCGCTCCGGTGTAAACCCACCAATAGCCACCAGAGGGATAGACCCGATAGCTGATTTCCATCGCTTGAGCTTCGCAAGCCCCTGTGGTTGCCACGGCATTTTCTTCAGAATCGTGGCATAGATCGGGCCGAGTGCAATGTAGTCAGGCTCATGGCTCAATGCTCGGTTCAGCTCTGCACGATCGTGCGTGCTGATTCCGTAGCGGACGCCGGCCTCAGCGATGGCTGCCATATCGGCACAGTCGAGATCTTCCTGGCCCAGGTGTATTGCCGCACACCCCTCATCGATTGCCAGCTTCCAGTGATCATTGATGATCAAGTGACAATGATACTGTTCACACAGTGCTTTCGCTGCCCGAATCTCCTGCCGCACGTGCGTATCAGGTTTGTCTTTGACGCGCAGTTGCACGCATCGCACACCCAGTGGCAGGAACTGAGCCAGGCACTGCGCGTTATCAACGATCAGATAAAATCGGCTTAGCAATTTATTCACTCCAGAATGGCGTACCAATGACAGGTGTAGAAGGTGCCGCCATGTCGCGCGCCAGGATAGGGCTTGCCTGCTGAGCCAGACGCCCCGCTTCAATTGCCATTGCAAATGCTGCGGCCATGCTGACAGGATCCCCCGCCTTGGCCACGGCGGTGTTCAGCAAAATGGCATCGTAGCCCATCTCGAGTGCTTCACACGCATGCGACGGCTTACCGATACCGGCATCGATAATGAGTGGTACATCCGGGTAGTGCGCACGCAAGGTGCGTAATGCAAAAGGATTGTTCAATCCACGACCACTGCCTATCGGTGCACCCAGTGGCATGAGTACCTCGCAACCAGCATTCAACAACTGATCAGCAACGCCTAAATCATCGGTCGTGTACGGAAACACCTGGAACCCATCACTGCATAAAACACGCGCAGCCTCAACCAGCGCAAAGACGTCTGGCTGCAACGTGTCATCTTCACCTATGACTTCCAGCTTGACCCAGGCGGTATCGAATAACTCACGCGCCATATACGCCGTATTCACCGCCTCTTTTACTGAGCGGCATCCCGCCGTATTGGGCAGTACGCGGGCCACGGTATCCTTTATCAATTCCCAGAAGGCTTGCCCGGATTTTTCAGCGCTCGATTCCCGGCGTAACGAGACCGTCAGTATCTCGGTTCCGGATGCCTTGATCGCATCCAGCATGATTTGTGGTGATGGGTAGAGCGCGGTGCCCAATAACAGGCGAGACTTCACTTGCGTTCCGTACACCGTCAACGTGTCACTCAGTGGTTCCGCGTTTTCCATGTTCCTACCCACCTGCCATTGGTGCGATGATCTCGACTCGATCACCGTCGTTTAACGTCACCCCACTACGCTGTGTATGAGGGACAAATTCACTGTTCACAGCAGTCACTATGTGACTATCGGCGTAGTCCAATGACAACAGAAGCTCAGCCAACGTTTCACTGGTTGTCTCCAGGGGCTCACCGTTAAGTATGATATTCATCTACGACACTCTCATCTATCTGGTTATCCAGTGCGCACGCTACGGCTCGCTGCGCCATGGCAGGGCCACACAGAAAACCGTGACGAAACAAACCATTCACATACAGTGTTCGCCCACGCCTTCGAAGCCTGGGCAAGTTGTCTGTAAATGCGGGACGGGCATCAGCGCCTAGCTCGATAACCGACGCTTCTGCAAACGCCGGATGCAACGCATAGGCTGAATTCAGTAATTCCATGACCGATCTGGCCGTAACAGGACCACGATCATCGCTCTCCAGCATCGTGGCACCCACCATGAACGTTTGATCATCACGCGGCACGATATACAGCGGATAACGAGGATGCAGCAATCGTACAGGGCGATTCAAAACTACATCATCGGCCTTCAACAACAGCATTTCGCCACGCACGCCGCGCAGATCCTGTAGCTCATCTCGAGCCGCCAACCCACGACAGTCGATCCGCCAATCACACTGCGTTGGCTCACCAAGCTCGGAGGCGCTAAGCTCATCACGGGTGATGACAGTCACGTTGGGCCGCCCACGCAATTCATCCAATAATGTTTGCAGTGCCAAGCGTGGGGCCAGATGAGATTCGCAGTTGAAATACAAACCCGTCTCAAATCGCCCGGTCAGCTCTGGCTCCAACTGTGCAATCTCAGACGCCTCCACCCAAGTGAAATGATCAGTTTTGCTGGCAAACTGGAGTAAGTCGGGTTTGTCTCGGCGATTGGCGATAACCAATGACCCCTTGGACACCACGGTTTTCGTGTATCGCTTCCAGAACGCCGTGCTCTCTACGCCCAGTGTAGCGATCAAAGGCTCTGCGCTCTCCATCTCACACCAGGGTGCCAGCATGCCGCCCGCCCACCATGAGCAACAGTCATCATTGATACCGGCGCTGGCCGAGCGCAATCGCACCTCACAATTACGCTCAGCAAACAACCGTGCACAGCATAAGCCGGCTACACCCGATCCGATTACCTCGACACTGCAGTCGCCTGTGGCTTGTTCCGACATGGACTTTGCCAATACTATTCAACAACGACAGTGAATTCATCAAGCGGTGGCGTTTCCTCAAGCAGACCCTGCTTTTTCATATACTCACCGAATGCGCGATACCTGACCGGGTCGAGTGCACGCGGGCGTAGTGCAAAGCGCGG
>CALLPU010000403.1 GCA_938016235.1 uncultured Granulosicoccus sp.
ATACCCAAAATCCGGACTGTTCTGCAGATCCACGTAGTACTGCAGCTGATCGTAGATGACCAGATCAGGGCCCCAGGTCAGCGCCGTATTCCATTTCGTTGCATCCAGCGTGGTTTGACGAAATCATCGCTGAAGACGAGGCTGTAGTTCGACAGATCAAAGCCGTTACCCGAGTTTCCTCCGGTTGTTGTACCGCTGTCGCCACCTGTTCCTGCTCCATCGGTACTGCCACCCGTTGACCCATCGGTGGTTGCTGCGGTACTTCCACCATCGGTTCCTGCGCCTGACGTGCTACCGCCATCTGTGCCCGATCCGTCGGTACCTGCTCCATCCGTACCCGATCCGTCTGAGCCCGCATCTGAACCGCTATCGCCTCCCGTTGGATTGGCAGGGCCCAATGGCGGGGCCTGAGCTGCAATTCGCGCATCGTTGAGTTCACGGTCCTGCAATTCAACCAGGTCGCTTTCTCCGCAGGCGGTGAGCGCCAGTGCAACGAGACAGGCAATCAGCGATTTAGAGTCATTCATGTTCTGGATTTTCATGTTACGTACACTCTCCCTAGTAGTAGAAACGTACGCCGATGCCCAGCAGGTCGTTATCGCCGAGTTCGAAACGAGACACCAGGTCTAGCCTGGGTGTAATGTGGTAATAACCGCCACCAAACACCATGGCGTCTCCCTCAAAAAACGTGCTGTAGCCCACCCCGGCTTTCAATTCGAAACGGTTATTGGCAACAAATCGCGTCGCAGCGCCGAGATACACGCCGGAGTCATCGAAGTCCACGACAATGGATGGGTCTTGATCGTCGGTAAGTTCAAACGATCCGTACTCCACCCCTGCCAGTAACACGACCGTCAACCGATCAGCCGTACGAGGAGTCAGGTAGTATCCGGCGCCCACCATCAGTTCTCGATACGTCGCAGTGACACCGATTCGCCCCATGTATTGGACGCGGGCATGGCTCTGCGCGCTTCCCTCCAGAACCAGTCCATTGCCGCCAACATCAAAACTGGCCGGCAGTGCCTCGAGGTAAGAAAAATCCCTTGAACTGGCGCGCACATTGTTGGGCAACCGCAGCGCCGACATGAATCCGGACTGTGCCACGCTTGTGGCGTTACCTGACCCTGTGTCAGTCACAACAGGTCCCACTTGTTTAGCCGCCTCATCAACCGCCGTTTGAGTCGTGGTATCAGGCGGTGACAAAGGTGAGTCGGGAATCGCAATACGCGCCTGACGATAAGGGCGCGTGTTCCGAGCCGCTTTCGCATCAAGATCATCAGGCTGATAGTCATCCACCGCCATCGCCTGCAAAGATGGCGCTGATGGAGCCTGATTGATCAATGCCTGTTGTCTGGCTCTCTCTGCAGCTTCTTGTTCCAGTCGACGCTTGGCAAGCATCAGCGCTTCTTCATCAACTTCGGCTGCCGCTCTTGCGTTGGCTTGCGCCAGGGCTTCGGCTTTCGCAGCAGCTTTGGCTTGCGCATCACGCTCAGCGGCCAGGGTCTGTATGCGTTTCTTCTCACGGGTTATCTGACGATTAGTCGCTTCGACATCGGTATCCGTCGCCCGAGCTGCCGGTGCTGCCGCCTTGTCAGGCTTCCTGGCAGTAACCGTCTGTGGCTGAACGCGATACAAATCCGTTGGCACAATTGATCCGTCATCGCGTAAGAAAACGAGACCGTCAAGAATAATCCGTGATCCCGGCTCCCCACCAGATGCATCCACCCCCTCACGCGCCTGTAGATACCGTTGACCGTCAATCCGAACATTCTTTCCGGTAAACGGCGGTAACGGCTCCTTTTCAGGCAAGTCGCGAGCAGCTGTTGAAGCCGAACGAATGACCGTTGCTTTCAACGGGCGCTCTGCAACACCCTCTGCAGACTCTGGCTCAATGGACAACGTGGTAACGACCGGTTTGTTGAGAAGGCCAGCTGCCGATGTCGGTTCCTGCGCTGTGTTCGACGCCTGCGCGTCAGACGCTGTGTCCCTGTCGACAGTTCCTGCTACCGGGCTGGCTGCTGCCACTACCGGGGCCTTGGAAAATGCGGACTTGAGATCCCAGGAAGATCCGGCTGGCTGACAGGTTTGTGATTGTGCAGCAGCATTACCGTCCAACGTACCGAGACAGTTTTCGGACGCGTTCTGGCTAACGTCTGTGAAGGGTCCGTTGCCGCATTGAGCATCCGGATAAACGGGGTAATTGAACAACCCCTCTACCTTGGACAATGCCGGGCCGGACCCAATACGTGCGCACACCTGCGCCACGGTTTGCCCGCCAATGGGTGTGGGCACTATGGTGGCGTTCATGGCAGCAGGCAATTCACCTACACAAAAGCACTGGCCGTTGGCAGAGTAACTGCCATTCCATTCTGCTGCGTGAAGTGTTGTTGTCGCTACTGAGAAACATCCCAGCAGCACAACAGCTCTTTTGATCGGTTGAGGTCGCATTTGCGAATCCGGAAAACTGAATACAACCAAAAGCTGAATCAGGAAGCATGCCATTCCAACGGATTAGATCCAGGTCTGATTGTTACTGTTGTAAATCAAGGCTTCCTCACAATATCCGATACACACATCAGGGCCTGTAGTCTCCAGTCACGGCGGCGTACGCGAGTACGCCAGTTACGTCAAGAGTGTGCGCCTTTTCTCGTTATCGATAGCCTTTGGTATACAGACATGAAGCTTGCGCCTACCTCGTTACAACAAAAGACTCCGAGTCGGGTAAACGCCCTCGCAGCCTTACCGGTGATCATGGCGGGCCTGCTGAGCGGCTGTGGACCCGGCACGCCGGGTACGGCTGAACAACCGGACGCAGCGCCAGGCGCCACCGCGGTGACCGGGCCTTCGGTCAGCGCAGCTGAATTGACGAACGATGGTGTTAACTCAATCAGTTTTGCACAGGCGGTTGCCGCAGGCGTCATCGCGCGCCCGCAACCAACAAATAACACAACACCCGATACGGGCGCCGCCAATCCTCTGGCGCCTATTCCAACGACGGATTCTGTGGACGCTGGCCTCATTGACCAGAACGCTACGCCGACCAACGCACCGACTGCACTTCCTGATACACCCGCTGCATCCGAAACACCCGGTACCGATGTATCAGTCTCGAACCCCGATAGCAGTGCCAATCCTGACTCGAACTCCATACCGGAGGTAGACGTTGTCGACCCAGGCGATGCTAGCCCCGAACCTGATACCGGCAATACGACGGCGCCGCCAACAGTCACTGCTGGGCCTGAACCAGCGGAAAATCCGGATGCCCAGCAGGCTCAGACTGAATTCTTTTCGCAAACAACACCCGGGTTCAATGGTCAGGTACTGGACGATACTATTCGTGTCACATGGCCGGTGGATCCGAATGCCCGCGGCTATAACGTTTATCGTCAAGCTGAATTCGTTACATCGGTGTTTACCAATGAATATATTGATGAAGACGTATTCGATCACAACTACTACTACGAGATTCAGGCATTCGATCATTCCGATACGCTGTACTACGTGGCAACCGGCCTGACGGTAGCTGCGCGAACATTCGGGCGTGTAGATCCCGATGTGCCAGTCGCCGATCCCGATTTACTGGCCGACTACGATCTGGTGTTTGCCGATGAATTCAACGGCGAAAGTCTGGATGCCAGCAAGTGGAACACGGCTTATCTGTGGGGCACCGAGCTTGTCATCAACAGTGAAGAGCAGTATTACGTCGATATCAACAACAAACCGGATTTCGGCTTCAATCCGTTCACATTTGATGGCGAGCATCTGACCATCAATTCAATAAAGACCCCTGATGCACTGCTGAGCAAGTCGTTAAACCAACCCTATCTGTCCGGAGTGATCACCAGTTACGATGCGTTCAAGTTTACCTATGGGTATGTGGAGACTCGCGCGAAAGTAACGCATGGACGGGGATACTGGCCAGCCTTCTGGTTATTGAACGCCTACTACGTTGACGACAAACCAGAGATCGACATCATGGAATTCATCGGGCACAACCAGGACGTTGTTTATCATACCTACCATTACTACGACTCGGAAGGTCAGCTGCGCTCCACCAAATCACAGCCAACACCAGGCATTGACTACACGGCAGATTTCCACACGTATGCGGTCGACTGGAAACCGGGCACACTGATTTTTTACATCAACGGAATCGAAGTACACCGCATCACCGATGCAAAAGTATCACGCCAGGAAATGTACGTGATTGCCAATACGGCGCTTGGTGGATGGTGGGCGGGTTCTCCGGATGAAACAACGCCGTTCCCGGGTGAGTACATTATTGACTATATTCGCGTCTACCAGCGCAGGACTCCTTACGATGATGTCTTGCTCAACGACGGTATCACGCAAGTACCGTACGCAGACGACATACCGGGCCAGACCTCACCTAGCCACAGGCCGCCTATTGAGTTATGGCCGGCAGGCTATCCCGATGGGTTGTGATCAAACACGAACGAGGAGCGGCAGGCGAGACGATCAGACTGTGTCGAACGGGTCCACGGTGAAGTGGAAGGTACGCACCATGACTTCAAAAGCCGCTGACATGAGTGCTTCCCGACCAACCTCACCAATGGCGTACAGACCCACCGTATAGCCCAATCCGATCATCTCAGCCTGATAGACTGTAAGATCCACGTCATCCAGCCCAGCCGAGGCTCCATTGACATCCAGTCGGTCTATCCATGCGGGTCGTCCGTCGATGAGAACATCGAGACGGTTACTACCGTCCGTTGTAAAAGTACCTGCATCAGAACCGGGCAGTATTTCAATCAGAATGTAATCAGCGAACTTGTCATTGTTACCCTGGTTGGGTGACTCAAAACCCACCGCGTAGCCCGGCTCTAGCGTTTCCGC
>CALLPU010000404.1 GCA_938016235.1 uncultured Granulosicoccus sp.
CGTCTCGCTTGCTCCACTCTGCTCAGCGTTCATCGGCGCGGATTCGGCACCAGCCGGTGAAAACGGCGTGATGTTGCTGTATTCGGGTTCATCGGCGATGGCATCACAGATGCGCGAAGCCAGATTCAGGTCGCTTTGTACTGGCTCGTTATTCATGGCATCGCGAATCAGGTGATACCGAGTCCATTTCGCACGCAGTGCTTCATCACTGCAGATGCCTGCAACGCAATCGGATGGATTCAGTTCATGCCACTCACCGTCCATGAGCTGTGACAGCTTCTCGTTATCTACTGGGGAATTGGGGTATTGCATAACTTACCTGCGTCTTTCATCGAGCAATGGCTCGAGGTTATTATCGATGGATTCTCTGGCCCGGAAGATTCTTGAACGCACCGTGCCTATCGGGCAATCCATCGCCACGGCTATCTCCTCGTAGGAGAGTCCTTCAAACTCGCGCAATGTGATAGCCACGCGCAGATCTTCGGGCAAGGCCTCAATGGATTCCTGCACAACACGTGCTATCTCTTCCGTGGCCATGACACGATCCGGGCTTGCGTTTTCACGCAGTGCGCTGCCGCTGTCGAATTGTTCTGCATCAGCGGCATCGATGCCCGTGTCACTGATCTTGCGGCTCATCGTTACCAGATGATTCTTGGCGGTGTTGATGGCGATGCGATAGAGCCAGGTATAAAAAGCGCTGTCGCCGCGAAAGTTTTTCAAGCCGCGGTACGCCTTGATAAAAGCCTCTTGAGTAACATCCTGGGATTCATGGGCATCGTGCACATAACGTGACACCAGGTGCCCTATCTTGTGCTGGTACTTGAGCACCAGCAGATCGTAGGCCGACTTGTCGCCGCGCTGGACGCGCTCGACGAGCGCCATATCTATTTCTTTGTCACTCAACGGCTTCGCTCCCCGAGCGATTCGTGGCGCTGGAGCAGACACCTTGTTCGAGGCGCGAATCATATCAGTTATACATCCAGAGTCGCCCAACGGGCTGGTGACTTATAGGACAGCGATTCTCGGTATAGTTCACGCTGTTGCGTTCCAATGTGCAACTTCATTCACACTAAGCTCTTTTTACGGAACACGCTCATGTCCCTGCCATTGATTGTCGACGCACAGGTTCTGGCTGAATGCCTCGCCCTACTTCAGACGGAGGGCGGCACGCTGAACAGCGCTGGCATCTGCCTGGTAGACCTGCGCACACCTGAAGCCTATGCCCAGGGTCACATTCCCGGCGCAGTCAACGGCCAGGCCGCTTCACTGAACCGCGCTGAAGCCCCCGTGGGCGGGCTATTGCCGGAACCGGAGACGGTCAATCGTTTTCTGCAGCAGATCGGCGCGAACCTGGGGGACCAGATTGTGGCTTACGATGGTGGGCGCGAAACCGCAGCGGCGCGTCTCGTCTGGGTGCTGGATGCCTACGGCTACGAGGCCAACAGCTGGTTGAATGGCGGATTTGGTACGTGGCAGGCGAGTGAATTCCCGATCAGTACACAGGCGGCTGATGTCACTCCCGGAAATCTGTCGTTGTCGTTGATTGGCGATAACGTCATCTCTCCCGATGCGCTGATGCCGCATCTGTCTGAGCCTGGCATCAAGGTACTGGACGTCAGGAGCCCGGCTGAATTCGCCGGAACCGATGTGCGCAGTGCACGCGGCGGGCACGTACCCGGCGCCCAACATCTGGAATGGACTGCTCAGCTAAACGCGGACGGTACACTGCTGGACGACACGGCGCTGCAGGCACAACTGGACCATGCCGGTATCAAGGGCAATGATACCGTCGTGGTGTACTGCCAGACTCACCAACGCTCTGCGGTAACTTACGTGGCGCTGAAGCACCTTGGCTATAGCGACGTACGGGCACTCGATGGCGCCTGGTCGCATTGGGGCAATCGTACCGATACTCCCGTAGAAAGCTGAACGCCCAGCGCTCTGGCAGCAAGGTTAATCAATCTCAGCCAGCTTGCGATAATTGTCGTAACGCCATCGGGCAATCGCGCCGGACGACAAGGCCTCGAGCACACCACAGCCCGGTTCAACCGTGTGTGTGCAGTCGCCAAACCGGCAGTAGTCAGCAGCGCGAGCCAGTTCGTGATAACCCTGACGAACCAGCGAGCCCGGTAAATGGGATACGCAGAACTGCCGAACGCCGGGCGAATCTATGATGGCACTGTTCTCAGACAGCGCGTACCAGAACGTCACTGATGTGGTGTGGGATCCGAAACCGGTACTTTCTGAAATGGCACCCACACGCAGCTGCCGATCTGGCAGCAGTCGTTGAATAATGGATGACTTACCGACACCACTGGCGCCCACCAGCGTAAATGCACAGCCAGGCAATTCATTGAGCAAGGGCTGCATGCCCTGCTCTGTTTTCGTATCGATCATGACGGCGGGATACCCGACAGCGCGATACACCTCCAGCCATTGCTGCGCATCATGACGTTCGTCAGCGCTCATGCGGTCTGCCTTGTTAAAGATGATCAGCGCATTGACGCCCGCCTGATGAGCGGCCAGACAAAACTGATCAATCAGCAGCGTGTCAATGC
>CALLPU010000405.1 GCA_938016235.1 uncultured Granulosicoccus sp.
TGACGATCAGCTCCAGCTGACTGGCTTTTGCACTCATCAGCACAATGTGGCTCTGGCCATGCGCTTGTCTTGATGTGAGCGACCAACGGTTATTCTTGCGATTCCGTATGAGTCGATCGGTGACGGCACCTACCGACAACGCTGAGGAATGCACGGTGAGTCGGGAGGATGAGAATTCATCATTCGATTTCGTATCGGACAACAAGACCATCTCCTTGTCTAGTGTTACAACAGAGCTTGCCTGCGTGTTGTTCAGCGGCATGATTGAGACAAAGCCTGAGCTACGGTTAGCCTGTGCACGGCGCAGCTGCACCACCGTGTTGTAGCCATCAACCAAGTGACTGACCAATAGCCATTCCGGTGTTTCGGACACGAGCACTCTCGGTACGGCAGCATCAGCCGAGTTTTGCCAGGCATTCTGATAAAACGCCACGGTAGACTCGATGGACTGAGGCGCATCGAAGGTGGCCATGGACACCCGTTGCCCGTTGTGAACGACATCAATCCCGACCACTTCCAGAACGGCACCTGCGGGCAACGGCACATCGGTGAGTAATTCGGATGCTCTTCCAGCAGTAGCCACGAGTAGCAAGCCGATGACAAGGGCGCACCGGGCAACACCAAACCGCTGTTCTTGTAGTCGACGGTTCATGGCTTGGCGTATGCCGGTAGTACGCTCATGTCAACGTGACCGAACGCATTCTTCAATCCTTTCAATTCACCAAACATGGGTAGGTTGCCAACGACGGAGACGGCATCGCCCAGAGGCTCCAGGGCCGATGCCGGCATCAGGCTGCGCACCCGCTGCCTCGCTTGCGTATCATCAGAGGAGCTCCAGCCATCCACCAGAATCACAGCGTTCGAATTCAGACAGGTTGTTGAGGCCGCATCCCCACATTGCACGGCACCCGCATTCAACCAGGTGCCCGTGTTCACCTCAAGCGACACATTGGCTTCCAGCAGGCCATCCGCGCTCAAACCCCAGGCGTTTCCCGACAAACCATCCAGCACCTCACCCGACTTTCCCGCCAGTTGCCCTACACGCATGGCCGTGGTGGGTTGAGCAATATCGCGACGATAGCTTGCCTGGATAGACGATTGATCGATCAAGACCTGAGTGTCCGCTTCAAAACGGTTTTGATGTTGCTGATCAGACAACCCCCAGAGCGAATGATTACCGGGATCAACCGCGTGTGATTGCAACAGGTTTTCGGGAGAGCCGAAAAAACGCTGCGTGATATTCTGCGGCGCGGAACCTCCAGGGCCTGAGGCGGGGTAGACAGTGGCTTCCCATGCCGCATAACGACTGGCTTGCTCGACGTTCTGTTTCAAATCGATCAGCTTTCCGATCATGGCCACGGCGTATACCAGCGGCAGCATGACCACCATGAGAATCGTGGTCTCCACCAATGCACTGCCACGCTGCCTGGCTGAGGCGTTATTCATCTTCGTCATCCGAGATATCCAGCCAGGGCAGTTCAAGCTCATCAATATCAGAGCGCAGCCATTCCCCTACCGTGTAAAGAGCATCCGTGTAAGGCATCACGTAGGCACCGGTGGCCTCGCTGACAATATCCATGAGGTCACGCGCCAGCGACTCTTTGAGCTCCTGGTTCAGTTCCATCAGTTTCTCGCGCTGTTGTGCGAGTTGTTTGTTCAAATCTTCCCTTGCATCTTCATTGAGTGAAGGCCCGCTCAGCCGCCGTTGAAGATCGACAATTTGTTCACGGACAGTAGCAGCCTTATCCTCCGCTTCAGCCTTGGCAAGGTTGACCGCCACTTCGAACTCTTCCGAAATCTTGTCGCGTATCCGTTTGAATTCCTCTTTAAGCTCGCGCGCGATTCTCTCAGCCTCTTGCACAGCATCGGCAAACGGTTGAACCACATCCTCACCCATTAACTCGCCGACTCGCTCTTGCGCAATCTGCTCCAGTCGATCATTCAGTTCACCAACGGAATCCTGAACGCCGCCCAATCGCGCATCGAGCGAACCACTGAGCATGTCCTTCACGGCATTCTCCAGTGCGTCGTTAAGCTGGTCACTGATCGCATCCTTGAACGTCGAGAGATCAGTCGTGTCATAACGCGCCGCAACGGTGTCAAAGTTTTCCCCGGCAAACGCCACGTAATCAGCACCATTCAGGTCATAGGCTAGAGGGAACGCCCCAGCGGAATCAGTCAGTAAAGCCGCACTACCATCCTCAATAAATTGCGTCTCCTGATAAGCCGCCAATTCAATATTCGTGGCGGGCAATCCCTCCGGGGTGTCCGGTGTGCTGCCCGAACCGGTAGCTGCTCGTAGAGACACAGCCAGGGCACGATCCGCGTTGGATATCGGGCTTAGCCTTGCCGACCAATAGGGGTTGTACAGGTTAGCCTTTTCAAGCCGCTTGGCGGCATTCTCAGCGACATCCGGCCGCTGGTAATAGACCTCTGCCACACTGATGGACGAAATCAGGTTACCCGGTGCTTCTACCGGCGCCTTGAAGTGGCCGCGCACTTCGGTTGCATCACTGTTACTGACACGCTCGACAGGCATCGCTACTTCCACTTTGAGTTTCAAGGGTGCGATGCCGTTGTCAATAGTGGATTGACTGAGAGAGCGAAATGCCTGCAAGCCGGTATAGCCTCGCATGGCAATTTGAGTTTCCTGCTGCCGAACGGGTGAGCGAACACCGGTATCAGCCAGATACTCCGCACGACGATTCATACCCAGGAATCGAGAGCATCCGCGAAGGGTAACCGCGGAGGTACAGGCACCCGGTTCTATCGTTCGAGTACTGTTTTGGGTATTGGCATACGCTTCAGCCCAGCCAATCGGTAACTCATAGCGTTTGGTTCCACGCCAGCGCCACAATCGGTTGTGCAGCGACATCGTATCCTTGGCTTTCCATTCCCACTGCGGGCCTGTTGTACCATCCACCCGAATCAGCTCAGTCTTGCCTTCGCGGTAGAGCCGATGCCGCAACAACGGTGTTGAGTAGAACCAGAAATTCTTGAAAAACTTCCAATCACGCTGACGGGTAAACGCGTCGCGCGACTGATTGATCAAGTCCGCCCGCTCGGCAATGGCCTTGGCATCACTGTCATCAAACCGATCAGTAAAACTCTGCCAACCGCCGAGGTTGTTGGCGATGCCATAACCACTAAAGCCTGTGTTGATCGAAAACCGATCATCTGATTGCCGGGCAACGGCACGCACCACATCGGGTGTTGCGACAAAAGTGCTGACAAACATGGCTTCCTGCGCTACCGATAACCCTCGGTTAACCACATCGACAACGTGCAACATGGCTTTGGTGATTGGTGACATCACGTTCTCCACCACCTTCAAGCCTGTCTCCAGACCGCTGGCGACAACGTTGATGACGGGCACGGGTTTCAGCACGGTCGCAATGTTCTCGCTGGCCACCGCCCCATAAGCTACCCAGGATTGCAGCGTGACCGCTTGTGCAATGGATACCTGATTGGCCACCATGGCCCGGTTTGCATAGCTTTGGAAATTCAGGGCTCGCGCCTGCCATTGAGAACCACTGTAGGCAGCAGCATCCGCTGTATTGGCAAGCGACGTCTTGTCTGTGGCAACCTGGCCCGTGTTATAGAGCACCAGAGCACCCATCATGGCCAAGGCCAGCATGACAAGACCGAGTGGCAGCACTTGCCCATGTTGCTGTGCTTTCATCATCGCCTCCTTGCAATGAACGTCTCGATGGGAGCCGACAAAGCACTGCCAGCTCCCGAAAGACTTTAGCTTAAGCTACGAACTTACTTGTTGTAGGTTTGCAACGTGGTCACTTCCTTGGCAGCCGTATCGGCTTTCTGGAAGCTCGCCTGTGTCGTGGCGACCTTGTCCACAGGGGCACCACCTGTAAGATCTGAGCCGAGCGCCAGGAAGCTGGCTTTGACACTGGAACCAAAGTAGCTCACCGCCACGATGGACGCGATGGCCACCAACGCAACAATAATAATGTACTCAGTTAGACCCTGGCCGTAAATCCTTTTACGCAGAGAAGAGGTCTGTCTTGCTGAGATAATAGTGGATTGCTTCATTGAGCATTTTCCTTTGCTGATGCAACAACATTAATAGAACGTTGTTTTCCGTCTT
>CALLPU010000406.1 GCA_938016235.1 uncultured Granulosicoccus sp.
TCAACGTCTGCAAGCGTTTGAACAAAGTATGGACAATCACAAAGCTGCAGCACAACAATCTGATGCTGAAATTCGTGAACAATTGAAAACTTCAATTGCAAAAGCCAACGATGAACTCACTCGGTCACAGGATGTGGTTCACTCTCAGATCGAACAGCTTGAGAAGTCGCTCACGCATCAAGCAGTAAACAAGAAATCAGTGGCAAAGTTGCTGAACGATATCGCCAGGAAGTTGGAGGACGGAGCACCATGATCCATATGCGCCGTACTGTTCATCCAACCGGAATTTGAACGGAACGCAATACAATGAACGCCTTGGCAACAGATAATCCGGCAACTGCAGAATTCGAGAAACTGCGTGGTCTGCTGGTCGGACCCGAGCAAAACGAGCTTGAAGCCCTTCAGCAAAGAATTCAATCACTTGAATCGCAGCTAACCGGCATCCAGGAAAGAGCGGCATTTTTCTCTGAGGCTCTACCGGAGTGTCTGGATATGAGTGGAAATCCGGATTCACGACTGCACCGGTCACTAATGCCGAAAGTTGATCAGGTTGTTCACACCTCCGTCAGGAGCGACCCCAACATACTGGCGGAAGCCTTGTACCCCATCATGGGGCCCATAATTCGTAAAACTGTTCACAAACTGTTTGAAAGCGGCAAACGCTCTCAGTGGAGCCCCTACAACGTGGAGCAGCTGTTTGTCATTCATCGAATCAGCGGGCTTGTCATCAGCCACGAGAGCGCGCCTGGCATTGCCTATCATGACGCCGACATGGTGTCCGGAATGCTTGATGCGGTAAGGTCATTCGTGCAGGAAGCCTTTGACAGCCATGAATTCGATGGCCTGAGACTCATGACTGTTGGAGACGTCAACGTGCGCATTGAATGGTCACCACATGTCGTGCTGGCAGCCGTTGTCAGAGGGGTTGAACCGGATAGTCTACGCCCTGCGCTCGAAGCCACACTGTCTGATATTCACGCACGCTATGAAACACAGCTGGATTCGTTTAATGGAGACAGCGGTCCATTCGAAGCGATTAGCCCCATGCTTAATGGCGTACTAGCCAAGACTGCACCCTCACGACTGAGCCATTTCTGGAGGAACTACCGTCCTTTTGTGGCAATTGCCACCACGCTTATCGTACTAACCGGTATTGTCTGGATGATTTACGAATCCAGCAAATGGAATCAGTTACTCGATGAACTCGCGCGCGAGCCCGGAATTGTTGTAGTCAATCAGGAACAAGGGCTAGGTCACAAGAAGTTGCAGGTTCTCCAAGATCCCTACGCTCGAAATATTGATGCAATCATCGAACGTCATGAATACCAGGCCAACTCTATTGAGCTCTCGGCTTCTACGTTCTACAGCGATGATGAAATCATTCGGCTTAAACGCGCTACGGCAAGCCTGTCACCCCCCGCTGGTACTGATATTTACTTGAACGAACGTACACTCCATGTTGTTGGCGAGCCGGGAGACGCCTGGTTTGAAGGTGCAGAGAAACTAGTGCCTTTCATTCAGGGAATTCAGGTGATTGAACGTGCAACTGACGCTAGCCAGGAGTGGACGAGCCTCCCATGATTCGTAAGAAAATTTGCATGCTGGGCGCAACCATGGTTGGCAAAACCAGCCTGGTACGGCAATACGTAGACAGCCTTTTCGATGAAAAATACCAACAGACCATAGGTGTGAAAATCGACAAGAAAACCCTGTTCATCGAGTCTGAGGAGGTACGACTCATGCTTTGGGATATACAGGGAGAGGACGATTCGGGTTCAACTCGGGACGCCTATCTTCGAGGCATGGACGGTTACCTGCTCGTCGTTGATAGCACCCGCAGGGAGACGCTGATCGCTGCGAACAGTATTCACACCCGTGTGCGGGACATGATGGGACCGCTGCCTCATGTACTGGTCATCAACAAATGTGACCTGAGTGCTGAGTCACAGATCATGGACTCCGACCTGCAAGCCCTGTCAGGTGATGCGTTATCGCTGGTTCGAACCAGCGCGCGCACTGGCCAGCATGTGGAAAGCTGCTTCGAGCAGCTGGCATCAGCTCTTAGCTCCGTACGCAGCGCCTCAGCCTGATTTCCACCCGTTACCCAGTTAACGGCGCATCACACTAAGTACTTTTACGTAAGCGTTCGCTCGGGTTATCTGATCGCAGCTCCTCTGCTCTACTAGACGCACTCTCAGGCAATCTGAACACTCAGATTCCTGAATCGGGTCTATGGGAGTTTTGTGATGAAGATGAAGAGCAAATTAATGGCTGAGTTCATCGGCACATTCTGGTTGGTACTGGGTGGCTGTGGGGCGGCCAAACTCGCAGCAACGTTTAACGCTACCGATAACATCAATATTGGCCTTGTCGGCGTATCGCTAGCCTTTGGCTTGACTGTCATGACGATGGCCTATGCGGTTGGCCATATTTCTGGTGGGCACTTTAATCCGGCTGTATCGGTCGGGTTGGCTGTTGGCGGACGATTTTCCTGGGCACACGTAGCCCCCTACGCCATCGTTCAGGTGCTTGGTGCGATCGCCGCCGCGGCAGTGCTTCTCATGATCATTTCGGGTAATGGGGCTGAAGCCGGCAACCTGGCTTCGAATGGCTACGGCGCAGCATCACCCGGTGGGTATGATCTGGTATCAGTTCTGCTGATAGAAGTCGTCATGACCGGTGCGTTTCTGTTCATCATCATGGGCGCTACCGACAAACAGGCTTTAGCCGGCATGGCACCCATTGCTATCGGATTGGGCCTGACGCTCATTCACCTGATTTCCATCCCGGTTTCGAACACGTCGGTCAATCCAGCCAGAAGTACTGGGCCTGCGCTGATCTCGATGGACGTGACGGCTATCAGCCAACTCTGGGTTTTCTGGATTGCACCCGTCATTGGCGCAGTACTGGGAGCCTTGCTATACAAGGCGACCGCTTTCGGCTTCTCAACGGTCAAGGAAAATTACCGCAGCTCTGCTGAATCGGATGCGGCACTTGCCAGCAATGTACAGCAACGGGTCAAGGCGCGAGCCAGCCTGAACTCTAATCAACGCGAGCCAGTTATACAGTGAGCGGTAACGGGTAGCACTTACGGTGCAACAGGTTGGACAAGGCCGGATGGATTCGGCCTTTTTTTTGCCTGAAATTCAAGCTCCGGGCAGCAAAAACGGCTCGCGCAGCCACACTCGGCTTGCTAATCCATCACGATCCTCTATTATCCGCCTTTCCTCACAGGGGTTGCGCTCATCGGCAGCGAGGACGGATTCAGAGCAAAGCCCATCACGTTCCTGCCTTTTACAAGACAGCAAGTGAGCCATGAGTCACACGATGGCTGAGCGCGTAATGAACCATGTGCCGCACACTCCTTACAATCGCCCTCGGCACAGGAGCACGCCAAATCACCACCCTATTCTTTACTCAGTTCTTCCCCGCCAAACAAGGAAACTCATGACTATCATTAAAACCCGACAGGCAGCCTTACTCGCAACGGCAATCAGCACAGCCCTGGTAACAGGCCTGACACCTGTATCAGCATCTGCCTATGAAGATACCTTGCTGCCGCAAAGCGACAAGCGCATCGTTATCTATTTCACACGACATGCCGAAAAGGAAACCATCACTCAGACGTCAACGTCGGCAACCGCCCCCGTATTCACCAGCGACTTGTTGGAAGGTGTCGTCACTTTCACCGAAACCGGAGAGGCTACCCCGAGCAAAGGAGACG
Source organism: uncultured Granulosicoccus sp. (assembly GCA_938016235.1). Classification (GTDB taxonomy): domain Bacteria; phylum Pseudomonadota; class Gammaproteobacteria; order Granulosicoccales; family Granulosicoccaceae; genus Granulosicoccus. The sequence continues at coordinate 3,725 of CALLPU010000406.1, forward strand.
CTCTGAATGAAGTGTGTGGAGCCAGCAAGTGCGCCGAACAGCTGAGCAAGCTGGGCAGTGAGCGAGCCATGCTGCTCGCAGACTGGTTTGCCAGACGTGGCGTCACAGACAAGCTGGATCAGGTCTTCGCAACTCATAAAATTCGCACTCAACAAACCGTCTTGCCAACTGCCACAATCGCAGACCTGACAGTCACACAGCTGAACCCGACGTTCTCTGAACTGAACCCGGAAAGCACCTCACCGTCTGAGTGCGCTACGCTGCAAGCTATTGAAGAGTCTCGCGCTGCCGGTCACGACACGATCCTTATTGCCGGACACAGTGGTACGCTTTACGACATCATGGGCACGGGTGTTAGCGACTGCTTCATCGGTGACAATGAAATCACCGGACTGGGACTGGACACGGGCAATACCGTAGAGGGAACCGGAAACCCTGACCGATTCCCGAAAAACGATGACGGTAAAGTGCGTGACTTCGGCGACATCTGGAAGGTTGTTATTACTCGTAAAGGCGAAGTACGATTCGTCTCTCGTGTAAACCTTCAACCATCACGTCTCACTGTACAGAATTCTGCTCACTGATTTATAAAACGGTACGAATTTTCACGGGCGTGGGGCACTCGATGCCCCACGCCAAACCTGCTGAGTTTGAATGGGCAGCAGATAGTCGTTGAACGCCGTACTATGGCGCGGCATGGGCAACCTTGCGGCGAGCGCCCCCCTGTTTGTCATCGATAGATCCGCTCGCATTGATCCAGATCAATCTCTGGGTGTTCAGTAAGTCGTAGACTCGGCTAACGGATTGGGCATTCGTCTGAGTCTGCCCTCCCCGTCCACCCCGGGAAGCACGGCCGTTAGCCTGCACCTTGGCAAGAATCACAGGTGATAACAACCAGGAGGCGGCATGAACAACACGACCAGCGACCTGCATGACTCCGCCAGGACTGAGCAGCCCCCAACGTTGCCAACAATCCGACTGCTGAGCAAAAGTGCACCGGTCGGCTGGCTCAGGCGCGGCTATTCCGATCTCGTCGCCACACGATTTCGGGGCACTTTCTACGGCGCTGTATTTACCCTGATGGGATATGCGATTGCCTGGATCTACGCAACCAAATGGCAACTCACCATGGGGCTTGTAGGTGGTTTTTTTCTGATGGGGCCATTTCTTTGCACAGGCATATACGATCTGTCTCGTCAGCGAGAACAAGGTGCGCGTATCAGCCTCACAAGTTCGCTGACTTGCTGGACACGTAACCCGGGAAGTATCGCCTTTTTTGCTCTCGTGCTGACGTTCATCATGATCGTATGGGCACGCGTATCGCTCATCCTGTTTGCATTGGTATCTACCACGAGCTTTCCGACGTTGATCGGAGTGCTAAGTACCATCTTCTCCGTTGATAACGCAAAATTCCTGGCATTGTGGTGTGGCGCGGGTTTCATCTTCGCATCCATCGTATTTGCTACCAGCGTAATCTCGGTTCCCATGATGCTGGACCGTAAGGCAGACACGTTCTCAGCCATTTTCAGCAGTGTGCGTAGCGTTCAAAAAAATGCAGGCCCACTGTACGTCTGGGCGCTGATGGTTGTTGTCATTATCGGGCTCAGTCTGGCGCTGGGATTTCTACCACTACTGCTAACCGCTCCCCTCATCGGGCACGCTACCTGGCACGCGTATCGCGATCTGGTGCAGCAAGAGCCAGATGACTGAGTGTCTGGATTTACTGAACAACAAATTGCCACCTTTGGGCTGACGTTCGGCCTATCGGCGTTCATGCTCTACATGCTCTTTATCGTGTGGAACCTGGCCAGGGACGCCAATGCCGGTAGAACAGGAACAGTTGTTCTCTTTTTCGTTCTCGGTTTCGGCATGCTGGGCTTTCTTGCCAAAAGTGTCATTCAACGACTGCTAGACGTCTGAATTGTATTCAACTTGACTATGGAATTGCATGAACTCTCCTACGCCGCAGTCTTCATGACGGGGTTACTCGGTGGCATCCACTGCGCCGGCATGTGCGGTGGGATCGTTAGCGCGCTGGGTATGGTGACACAAAGATCTCCAGCACATTCTCTGAAAATACCGGTTTCCTTGCAGGTTGCGAATGTGAACGCGATGGCATCCCTACCATCCTCACAACGCACCAGCCATATATCAACTCTGTTAAGCGCTAGCGCGTACAATCTTGGCCGCCTGATGACATACACCACGCTCGGTGCACTGGCTGGCGGGGTCGGTTCTTCAGCATGGCTCATGCAATCCCTGCTGCCCATTCAGCAAGTGGCTTTTTTCATCAGCAATGTACTGTTAGTTGCGATGGGCTTGTATGTACTTGGCGTGAAGCGCATCAGCACTGTCGTTGAATCACTCGGTAAAGTGTTTTGGGAGAAGGTGCGCCCCTATGCAACAGCTACCTTGAAAAAACCCGGTTGGCTTAACGCAATAGCGGCCGGCTCACTGTGGGGATTGGTACCCTGCGGCATGATTTACGCCGTATTGGCAACTGCCCTCGTATCCGGTAGCGCCGTACGTGGAGCGTTGCTGATGCTCACGTTTGGACTAGGCACCTTGCCCAACCTGATGGCACTGGGCTTGTCTGGCCAATGGCTCGCCTGTGCGAGCAGAAAGCGCCCCGTGCGGCTGGGAGCCGGTTGTCTGATCATCGGCTTCGGCCTGGCAGGGCTCATGCACTTAAGCATGATGGAGACGGGAATACACCATGCTACGTAAGTGTTTTAGCCGTGAAATTGCACCATGAAGTGCTACCACTGCGCCGAGCCTGTACACGCTTACGAACAACGGCAAGTCATATTCGAGGGTAAAAAGCACGACGTATGTTGTGCGGGGTGTCAGGCGATCATGCAGGCCATCGTTGATGCAGGGCTCGGTGACTACTACCGATTTCGAACAGAACCTGCAGAATTTGGTCTGCTTCCAGACGACCTTTCCGCGTATCTGGACGAGCTTGACGTCTACGACGAACCCGAAATGGCCGAACGCTATCTGCATTCAACCGACATCACGGGTAATGAGACCGGATCCATAGTTGATCTTCACCTCATCATAGAAGGTCTGCGATGTGGTGCTTGCGTATGGGTGCTGGAGCGCTCACTCAGAGCGATACCGGGTGTTGTCAAGGCCAGCGTAAACTTCTCAACTGCACGAGCTCACATTCAATTCGCATCGGATACCCAGAAACTCTCTCACATACTTCGACGAGTCTCCGAAATGGGGTATCAAGCCATACCGTTTGACGCCCGAGAAAGGGAGCTGTCTCTCAAGCGAGAATCACGAGCGTTTCTACAAAGATTGTTTCTAGCGGCCATTGCCACCATGCAGGTCATGATGTACGCCTTGCCTGCCTACCTGACTGACGACGGTGATATCGAAGCGCGCTATGAACAGTTGCTGCGCTGGGCGAGCCTGATAATCACTACACCGGTAGTGATATACAGCGCCTGGCCGTTCCTGAAAGGTGCATGGTTCGACCTGACACGTCTACAACCTGGCATGGACGTCCCAGTCAGCATGGGTATTCTGGCCGCGTACTTCGCTAGCCTGTGGGCCACATTGACTCACCACGGCGAGATTTACTTCGATTCGGTGGCAATGTTCGTCTTTCTGCTGTTAGGCGCACGTTATCTCGAATGGTCTGTGCGACGTCGTGCCATGCGGGCTGTCGATGACATAAGTTCTGCCGCTCCGGAAACAGCACAGCGAATCACTGAGGATGCTACGGAAATGGTGCCGGCAGTACGCCTTGCAACAGGTGATGTCATTGCCGTGAGTCAAGGTGATCGAGTGCCCGTGGATGGAGAGGTGATCAGTGGTGAGAGTGCCGTTAACAACTCGCTGATCACCGGTGAGCCGATCCCGGTTTCCATAACCGTGGGTGATCATGTGGCAGGCGGAGCACTGCTGGTTGGAGCACCGGTACAACTCCGTGTTGCAAGACCCCAATCAAGCAGTACGCTGTCGGTGATTGACAAGCTCATCGAGAGAGGCGCCAGTGAAAAGCCTGCGGGTGTTCAACTAGCCGACAGGCTGGCTTCGTATTTTGTGTCTGCCCTGCTACTGTTTGCCAGCCTGATCTGGGGGCTTTGGATGCTTTGGGATCCACAGCGAGCAGGAGCCACGGCAGTAGCCGTGCTGGTTGTTTCATGCCCATGCGCACTGTCTCTAGCCACACCCGCCGCACTGGCGGCAGCCACCGGCTCATTGCTGAAAAACCATCTGTTAATCACCCGAGGACACGCACTGGAAACCCTGGCAACAGTGACCGATGTTGTTTTCGACAAAACAGGTACCCTGACAAGTGGGCACCCCATCTTGACTAACACGCACGTGAAAGCGGATATGACGCCAGCGCGTGCTTTAACTCTGGCAAGTCTGCTCGAAACCGGATCCAGTCACCCATTCGCAAACGTCCTGCACAAGGCAGCTGCAGAAACAGTGGACGCACCATCAGGTGTCAGATCCAGTGGTGATTTATCCGGCGCAGCCATTCTCACCGCACTAACTCAGTTGGGGTACCCGGCAAGCGCGGTAGAACACAGAGCCGGTCACGGTGTAGGCGCAACCTGGCAAAATGCTCAAGGGCAGGATTGCAGGCTCCTGCTCGGCTCAGCGAGCTGGTGCGGCTTTGAAGACACCCACAACGCTCTATACCAGAGAAAACAGCAGGACGCTGCTGCCAGCGAAGTCTTCCTGACACTCACTGATCCTTCAGTTGAACAGGGATCTGTTCAAGTGTTGGCTCATTTCCTGATCAACGACTCAATCCGACCCGAAGCGTTCACGCTAGTAAGATCGCTGCATCAACAAGGCCTACGTGTGCACCTGTTGTCCGGCGACAACAGCCTGGCGGTTGAAACCGTTGCCAAAAGCCTGGGTATCGCGCAGTTCACGGCGCAGGCCACACCCGATCAGAAACAAGAGTATGTTGCAAACCTTCAAAAAACAGGGTTCACGGTGCTTATGGTTGGCGATGGAATCAATGATGCACCTGTGCTCGCCACCGCTGACGTATCGTTGGCCGCCGGTAACACCACATCGCTAGCAAGAACAGCTGCGGACATCATTTCACTTCAAGCTGATCTGCGCGGTCTGAGCCCCCTGGTAACCAAAGCGCAACAGACACAACGCGTGGTGCGTCAGAATCTGATATGGGCCATGGCTTACAACGCCACCGCTATTCCCCTTGCTGCAGTGGGTATGGTACCCCCTTGGGCAGCGGCCATTGGTATGGCAACTAGCTCTCTACTGGTAGCCGCAAATGCCCAAAGATTGTGGGCCGAGCCAACTAACTTTTTTCCCTTTTCCTCACCCATGACGAGAAGCATATGGAATCACTCTTCATACTGATCCCGCTCTCCATACTCGCCGTCGTGATTGCCCTCTTGCTCTTCTTCAAGATGAATCGCGATGGTCAGTTTGAAGACGACCAGGGACCGGCCTGGAGTATCCTGCTCGATGACGACCGACCCAGAAAAAAATCCAATTAGTCGTATTGCAAGTCACTTGATCCAGATCAATAAGCCTGCGACTTCTCTTACGTAGCATAGGGGCTTGGGTATAACGTGTCGGGTCGTGTTGGTCTATGCAATCAATGGGTACAAGTGAAGGCGAAACAGCCAGTTCGTCGTCAGTCAATGAGTACGACGCCAGCGAAGATTCACCTGATACCTACAACTACCGAGTTGTAAGACAATTTTCGGTTATGACCGTGGTGTGGGGTGTTGTCGGGATGTTGGTGGGCGTCATCATCGCAGCTCAGCTCACCTGGCCAGAGTTGAACGGTGGCGTACCCTGGTTCAGCTTCGGGCGCTTGCGTCCCTTGCATACCAATGCGGTTATCTTCGCCTTTGGCGGTAGTGCACTGTTCGCGACGTCATATTATGTCGTACAACGTACTTGTCAGGCACGACTATGGGGAGGCCCGCTAGTCGGATTTACTTTTTGGGGGTGGCAAGTCGTCATCGTTGCCGCAGCCATAACATTGCCGCTCGGTATGACTCAGGGCAAGGAATACGCAGAGCTGGAATGGCCGATCGACCTGTTGATCGCTGCAGTCTGGGTGTCTTATGCGGTAGTTTTCTTCGGCACGATAGTCAAGCGCAAGGTTCCTCATATCTACGTGGCCAACTGGTTTTACGGAGCGTTCATCCTGACCGTAGCGGTGCTTCACATTGTCAATAGCGCCGCCATTCCTGTCTCATTGGGCAAATCCTATTCAGCCTATTCCGGGGTGCAGGATGCCATGATCCAATGGTGGTACGGGCACAATGCGGTCGGGTTTTTTCTCACAGCAGGCTTTCTCGGGATGATGTACTACTTCATACCCAAACAAGCGGGACGCCCTATCTACTCTTACCGACTATCCATCGTGCACTTCTGGGCACTCATATTCACCTATATGTGGGCAGGCCCTCATCACCTTCACTACACGGCTCTGCCGGACTGGACACAATCGGTGGGCATGGTTTTTTCTCTGATTCTGCTGGCACCCAGTTGGGGTGGCATGATCAACGGCATCATGACGTTGTCCGGTGCATGGCATAAGTTAAGAACTGACCCCGTGCTCAAATTCCTGATCGTGTCCTTGTCGTTCTACGGCATGTCAACATTTGAAGGGCCGATGATGTCGATCAAGACAGTGAATGCGCTGTCTCACTATACCGATTGGACTATTGGCCACGTTCACTCTGGCGCGCTTGGCTGGGTTGGAATGATATCCATGGGCTCGATCTACTACCTGATTCCAAGGCTGTTCGGGCGCACTCAGATGTATAGCGTGAAGTTGATCGAAATTCATTTCTGGATTTCGACACTGGGTATCGTTCTCTACATCGCATCCATGTGGATTGCCGGCGTCATGCAAGGTTTGATGTGGCGAGCCACCAATCCGGACGGCACATTGGTTTATGCCTTTATCGAAGCTGTCAAAGCCACACACCCCTACTACACACTGCGTTTTTTTGGGGGCTTGCTGTATTTGTCAGGCATGTTTCTGATGCTCTACAACATGTGGATGACCATAAAAGCGGGCGGTGTCGTCAATGCTCAGATTCCTGCTGTCAAACCAGAAGAGCTACACAACGCACCGCCAATAGCGGCGACGGCACAGTCCTGATCAATTCGGCCAGGAGACTAAACGTATGAAATTCACTCACGAATTGGTTGAGAAGAACATCGGCATCATGATGGTACTGATCATTCTGACAATCTCGGTCGGTGGATTGGTTGAGATTGTTCCATTGTTCAATCAAAAATCAACGACCGAACCCGTTGCCGGACTTGAGCCCTACAACCCTCTACAGCTGACTGGGCGCGATATATATGTGCGAGAAGGCTGCTATAACTGTCACTCCCAGATGATCAGGCCGTTTCGTGCTGAAACAGAACGCTACGGTGCCTATTCTGTGGCGGGTGAATTCGTCTATGACCGGCCTTTTCAATGGGGTAGCAAACGTACCGGGCCGGACCTGCACCGTGTAGGTGGGAGATACAGCGACGAGTGGCACCGCGTGCACATGAACAACCCTCGAGACGTCGTGCCAGAGTCGATAATGCCTGCTTATCCGTGGCTAGAAGAAACGGTGCTGAATCCGGAAAAAATCATTCCCAAACTCCGTGCACTACGCCTGCTTGGAGACCCCTATACCGATGAACAAATAGAACAGGCTCCGGCCATGCTGGAGGGCAAGAGCGAGCTGGATGCCATCATTGCGTACTTACAGATTCTGGGAACAGCGGGCGGAGGGGTGCAGTAAGTGTTAGACATCATGTATATGCGGGTCATCATTACCGTACTGAGCTTTGTCGCCTTTCTGGGCATTGTAGCCTGGGCTTATAGCAGCACACAAAAAGATCGATTCAATGAGGCCGCCAACTTGCCGTTTGCAGACGATGAGATGCAGCACCGCACTGTCGTAAAGCACGTGCTGGCCTCCCACCCATCTGCCGCTGATGAATCTATCGGTGCTACACCTGATTCAACGACTCCTTCCGAGCGTAACAGTGGAGGTACTACTCATGGCTGATTTTTTCAACAATGGATGGAGCCTGTTCGTTGCCATCAGCACTGTACTGTCGATTTTGGCCTGCTTTGTTGTGGCCTGGTTGCAATCACGCGCGAAAATCCCTCCACCGGTCAACGGGGTAGTGGAGTCAACCGGACACATTTGGGACGAAGACCTTCGCGAACTAAACAACCCAGTACCTCGGTGGTGGCTCTATCTTTTTTACATCACCTGTGTCTTTGGTATGGTTTACCTCATCCTCTACCCAGGGCTAGGTTCATTTAGTGGCTCACTTGAGTGGTCGTCCAGTAACCAGTACAGCAGGGAAGTCGCACGAGTGGATGAGGTATCCGCGCCACTGTTTGCCGACTACTTGTCCAAAGATATAACTCAAGTAGCAGCCAATAGCGAAGCCACTGCTATGGGTGAGCGACTGTATCTAACCTACTGCAGCCAATGTCACGGATCGGATGCAAGAGGCGCTCGCTCGTTTCCCAACCTGGCAGACAACGACTGGTTAGGCTCTGGTGATCCCGCCTATATTAAAAACACCATAATCAACGGCCGGAATGCCGTTATGCCAGCCATGGCGGCAGCCATTGGCAATACCGAAGCCGATGTCGAAGCCGTAGCCCATTACGTGTTGTCACTATCCGATAGTGAACATGACCCGTCACTGGCAGAGGCCGGCAACGCAAAATTCGCTGTTTGTGCAGCCTGTCATGGCCCTGACGGTGCTGGGAAGGTGCTTGTGGGCGCACCCAACCTGACCGATGATGTGTGGTTATATGGCGGATCGATTCAGTCCATAAAACACGCTATCAACAACGGCCTGAACAATCAAATGCCGGCGTTCGGCGACCTGCTGGGCGAAGGCAAGGCGCACGTACTGGCGGCTTACATCTGGAGCTTGTCTCAGCCCGCAGAATCAACTCCCCAATAAAGGCACCGTAGAGACAGATGTTCAATGGTGATTCGCATGGCGGTAAATAGCAACACCCCTGGAACCCACCAGGAACAGCTGCTTCTGGAAGTTCGCCGCAAGGTTTACATGCGCTCGGTAACAGGAGTATTTGCCCGCTGGCGCTGGGTATTTGTCTGGATGACTCAATTGCTGTTCTATGGCCTTCCGTGGTTGCAGTGGAATAATCGCCAAGCCGTACTATTCGATCTTGCTGCTCGTAAATTTCATCTATTTGGTCTGATCCTCTACCCTCAGGATTTCATCTATCTCGCGGCTTTACTGATTGTTTCAGCCATGTCGCTTTTCCTCTTTACTACCATCGCTGGACGCCTGTGGTGCGGATATACCTGTCCGCAAACGGTGTACACCGAGATATTCATGTGGATTGAGCGAAAAATTGAAGGAGAGAGAGCTCGGCGTATGAAGCTAGATGCCGCCAAGTTATCCTGGACGAAACTTCGCCTAAAACTGGCAAAGCACTCACTGTGGATTCTGGTGGCCCTATGGACAGGGATTACATTCGTTGGGTACTTCACGCCCATCATGTCGCTGATCACTCAGCTATTCAGCGCCTCACTCGGCCCTTGGCAATTGTTCTGGATACTGTTTTACGGGTTCGCCACTTGGGGAAACGCCGGATTTCTGCGGGAGCAAGTGTGCAAGTACATGTGTCCATACGCAAGATTTCAGGGCGTCATGTTTGACAAGGACACGTGGGTAATTACCTATGACCCCGGTCGAGGAGAACCGCGCGGTTCACGCTCCAAGAAGTCTGCCGAATCAGGCCGAGGTGATTGTATAGATTGCAGTTTGTGCGTTCAGGTATGCCCTACCGGCATAGACATACGTGATGGCCAACAATACGAATGTATCGGCTGCGCGGCCTGTATTGATGCGTGCGACCAGGTCATGGAGAAGATCGGCACACCCAAGGGTTTGATCCGCTATGACACGCTCAATGGAATGGAGAAAAATCTTACAAGACAGCAGGTTTGGGGGCGTGTTTTTCGTCCAAGAGTACTTATTTACATGGCTATTCTTTTCATTGTTGTCTCAACCTTACTAACCCATATTGTCACTCGCAGCCCGGTCAGAATTGACGTTATGAGAGATAGAGGC
>CALLPU010000407.1 GCA_938016235.1 uncultured Granulosicoccus sp.
ACTCAGACCAACGCAAGCCTGGATAGTGCCGTAACGGCTGTGCCAACTGTGGTTTTGCGTGGTCAGCAGATCGCCAAGCACGTTACCGGACCAGAGGGTAACTTGACGATACTGCACGCCCTGGATATCAACGTGCACGCGGGTGAGGCAGTTGCCATCGTTGGCCCGTCAGGCTCTGGAAAGTCTACCTTGCTGGGCATTCTGGCAGGCTTGGACACCCCGAGTGAAGGTCGTGTGGAATTGCTGCACGAACCGTTATCTGAACTGGACGAGGATGCGCGCGCGCGGCTACGTGCCGGCCAGGTGGGTTTCGTGTTTCAAAGCTTCCAGTTGCTGCCTGGCTTGTCTGCGCTGGAGAATGTGATGCTGCCACTGGAGCTGGCTGGTGAAACGGATGCCGCTGATCAGTCGCGCGCCATGCTGGAAAAGGTGGGACTGGCGTCGCGAGCCGGGCACCAGCCGTTGCAACTCTCAGGCGGTGAACAACAGCGAGTGGCGCTGGCCCGTGCCTTTGTATCGCAACCCGCGGTGCTTTTCGCCGATGAGCCCACCGGTAATCTGGACAGCGACACCGGTGAAAAAGTGATCGAGTTGATGTTCTCATTAAGAGAGCAACAGGGAACCGCGGTTGTGTTAGTGACGCACGATGATTCGCTCGCGCAGCGCTGTGACCGGATATTACGCATGGGTAACGGCCGACTGGAAGATGTCTCATGAGTATTGCTGACACGGTAGACGCGCCCGCCACGCCGGCGCCCAGACATACGTCCCGATCACCCGGCTGGTTGCGCCAGATCCGGTTTGCCTTGCGCTCCTTGTTACGCGACCTGCGAGCGGGGGAACTGCGCGTGCTGGCGTTGGCGCTGGCTGTGGCAGTGGCCTCGGTGACGGCTGTCGGCTTTTTCACTGATCGTATTGGTCGGGCTGTAGAGCGGCAAGCTGGTGATGTGCTGGCCGCCGATTTACTGGCTAGCTCCGGCTTCAGGTTGCCGCAGGCCATGATTGACGGGGTTCGACAACGCGATGTGGAAACCGCGCAGCATGTTCGGTTCCCGAGCGTTGTCATCAGTGAAAGCGGTGATTCGCAGCTGGTTGCCATGAAAGCGGTCAGTGAAGGGTACCCGTTACGCGGTGCATTGAAACTGGCAGAGCTGGACAACATGGCAGAACCGATAACCACCAGTTCAGCAGCGCCGCAGCCAGGTAATGCCTGGGTGGATGCCCAGCTGTTGGCAGCCTTGGCTCTGGAGCCTGGCGACACAATCACACTGGGTGCCAAAACGTTCGCGGTTTCACGCACCATCCTGTTCGAACCAGACCGTGGCGAGAATGCATTCGAGTTTGCGCCACGAGTGATGATCAACACGCAAGATCTTGAAGCGGCACAATTACTGGGCGAGGGCAGTCGTGCCCGCTACACATTGCTGATAGCCGGTGAGCCGGCAGAGCTTGATAAAACACGGGATTACCTTGAGGCAAACTATGCCGACGAGGTGCGCTTACAGGGTGTCCGTGACGGCAGCCCACAGATGAAACGGGCACTCGACAGAGCACAACGATTCCTCGGTCTGGCTTCGGTGGTGACCGTGCTGCTGGCAGGCGCTGCCATAGCACTGGCGGTCCGGCAGTTTGCGTATCGGCAGGCCGATGCAAGCGCTGTCATGCGCACCCTGGGTGCAAGCCGCAACGAGGTCATCATCTGGTTATCCACACGCCTCGCGTTAATCGCGCTGGTGGCTTCGTTGATCGGTATTCTCGTGGGCTGGTTCGCGCAGCTGGTGTTGGCGAACCTGCTGCAAGGCTGGTTTGGCCTGACGCTGCCGGCACCGGGCATCATGCCGCCCGTTATCGGCATGCTGACAGCCTTTATTGCGTTGGCAGGTTTTGGCCTGTTGCCCATCATCAAGGCCGGTCGTGTCAATGTCATGCGGGTGTTGCAGCGCGACTACACCGGACTGGACAGCAGTTCGCTGGTGGCAAGCGCTCTGGGTTTGATCGCCACGTTTCTTGTGGTGTTTCTGCTGTCGCGTGATGCTCTGCTTAGCGGCATCGTGGTGCTGGGTGTGGTTGTCATGCTGTCTGTGTTTGCCCTGTTCGGCGGTCTGATGATCAGGGCGGTAAGAAAACTGGCTGGGCAGCGTTTCAGGCTCAGCACAGCAGGCTTGCAACGGCGGGCGGCGAGCAGCATTGTTCAATTGTCCGCTTTTGCCATGGGTATCATGGCGTTGTTGCTGATATCCATCGTGCGGGTGGATCTGCTCTCAGCCTGGGAGCAGGATTTGCCCGAGGATGCACCTAACGTGTTTGTCGTGAACATTCAGCCCGATCAGGTAGCAGGATTCGGACAGCGGCTGGAAGCCCAGGGAATCCAGACCAGCGGTATCTATCCCATGGTCAGAGCAAGGCTGGTGGCACACAACGGTGAATCGGTCATTGAAGATGCTTCTGATGAACGATCACAACGGCGCGCACGGCGCGAATATAATCTGTCGTTTTCCAACACGGTGCCCGCCAACAACGAGATCGTGGCAGGGAAATGGTGGGCCGAAGATGGCACAGCGCCTCCGTTGCTATCCATCGAGCAGGAGTGGGCAGAAGAGAACGGCTTTGCCATTGGCGACACGTTGACCTTCAAGGCCGCCGGCGTGGAAACCACGGCCACTGTGGCCAACTGGCGAGCCGTGGATTGGGAATCATTCCAGGTTAATTTCTTTGCCGTATCGTCTCCGGCCATGCTGGAGGGGCTGCCTGCAACGTACGTCACCAGCTTTCACACTGACACCGACTTTGCCAGTGCAACAACCGGCTGGGTGCGGGAGTTTCCGGGCATTGCCACGCTCGATATTGGTGCAATCATCCAGAGAGTAAAATCGTTGATGGACAGGGCGTCTTTAGCGGTAGAATATGTGTTCTTGTTCACATTGCTGGCGGGCTTCTGCGTATTGCTTGCCGCGGTACAAAGCAGCCAGGGCGAACGCATCCGGGAATCCGCGCTGCTGCGTGCGCTGGGTGCCTCTCACCAACAGTTGCGCGAGGCCGTTATTGCCGAGTTTGCCATTCTCGGTGCCATTGCCGGGCTGCTGGCTGCCATCTTTGCATCGATCATCGCCTGGTCTTTAAGTCAGTTTGTGTTTGAACTGCCGTTTCATTTGAATGTGTGGTTATGGATCATCGGGATAGTTGGAGGCGCGCTGGGTATTGCAACTGCGGGATACCTGGCAACGCGGCGTGTGTTGCATACACCGCCGGTGGTTGCGTTGCGTCATGCAAACTGATTATTACCAGCACTGGCACTGACGCCGCCCGGCAGTTGTTCGCGTGAAACACACCTTCAGCGCTGATGAAAGCGCTTTCGCCACACTGGAGTCTTCACAGGTCTACCTCAGTGAAAGGTGTACGCGCAATCAGTCGCTGGTTATCCGGCGCGCGGTCGAGCATTGCTGGACCATCAAGGATCAGACAACCAATTACCCGACCCCGCTACACGTCGCTGCGCAGCTGAAATCCATGCGGGCCGATACGCCGATTATTGTGGCGGCGCTGTTTGGAACCGATGTATCAGCTGAGCATTACTCCATCGAATTCATTCACGAAAACTACGGTCAGGAGATCGCCAAACTGACCGAAGGGGTGCGCTGGCTCAACGAGTTGACGATCAGCGATGCGTTTGGCTCGGGCGATCACGCTGAGACGCTACGGCGAATGGTGTTGTCGGTGGTGGAAGACGTGAGAGTAGTGCTGGTGAAGCTGGCGTATCGAACACAGCGTTTGTATGTGCTGGCAAAAAAAGACTCGTCTAAAAGTCAGTCCATTGCCGCGGAAACACTGACCATCTACGCACCGTTGGCGAATCGGCTTGGTCTGGGTCAGCTGAAGTGGGAGCTTGAGGATATTGCCTTTCGCATCGTAGACCCTGTGGCCTACAAGCGTATTGCCTCTGCACTGGAGGAAAACCGTGCGTCTCGGGAAACGTATATCAGTGATTTCGTGGCTGATCTTAACGTGCGCGTGTCTACTCATGGCATCAAGAATGCGGCGGTGTTCGGTCGTCCCAAGCACATTTACAGCATCTGGAAAAAAATGCGCGACAAGCGTATCGAGTTCAGTGATCTGTTTGATGTTCGAGCAGTGAGAGTGCTGGTAGATGACCTGCAGCAGTGTTACAGCGTATTGGGTATAGCGCACAGCATCTGGCAACCAATCAGCCGGGAATTCGACGATTACATTGCCAACCCCAAGGATAATGGTTACCGATCCCTACATACGGCGGTAATCGGACCTTCGGGCAAGCCTGTCGAGATTCAGATTCGAACACGGGCGATGGACGATGATGCTGAAAACGGCGTGGCCGCGCATTGGGCCTACAAGGAGGGGAGCCCGGTGGATGCCAATCTGCAAAAAGGCATCAATGGATTACGCCAGTTACTCGAAGACAACGACGATGAATATCTCGTTGAAGGTTTTTCGCAGCAACTCGATTCCCAACGCGTTTATGTGTTTACGCCAAAGGGCGAGGTGATCGACATGATCAACGGTTCCACGCCGTTGGATTTTGCTTATCACATTCATTCCGAGATTGGTCATCGTTGCAGGGGTGCCAAGATCAACGGGCGCATCGTGCCGCTAACCTACGTGCTGAACAACGGTGATCAGGTAGAAGTGCTGACGACAAGAGAGCCTGCCCCCAGCCGTGACTGGCTGAACAAGTCACTGGGGTATATCAACAGCAGCCGTGCGCGTGGCAAGGTACGCGCCTGGTTCAATCTTCAGGATCATGATCAGCACCTGATTGATGGCCGGGCCATCCTTGATCGAGAATTGAAACGGTTCAAAGCCAGCACTGTATCAATCGATACGCTGACGCGGCGATTGAAATTCGACAAGCAGAATGACCTGTTTGCGGCCATCGGCCGCAATGAAATAACCGTGGCGCAAATTGTTGGCGCCATCGATCACCTGGCCGAGCCTGTCCGACGGCGTTCCGATGCTGTGCCGAAGCCTGTCAAGTCGGATCGCTCATCCGGTGCCATAAACGTTCGTGGAGTGGGGAACCTGCTCACGCAGATAGCACCGTGTTGTCAGGCGGTGCCGCCAGACAGCATTGTCGGTTTCATCACCCGTGGCAAAGGCGTAACCATCCATCGGGCCGATTGCAGCAATATTCTGAATTTGCGCGAGGGCGAACGTGAGCGGCTGATTGACGTCGACTGGGGTGACGATGACACCAGTCGTTATCACGTTGAGATTCACATCAAGGCATTTGATCGGCACGGCCTGCTTCGAGATGTGTCTACCGCCTTGTCCACGCTCGATGTCGATGTGGTGTCGGTCAACACACTGAGCGATCAGGCCCAGCAACTGGCGGACATGCGGATTGGTATGCACATATCCAACACCGGTGAGCTGGCCACCGTCATGGACAAGATTCGCCAACTGCGCAATGTGCAGAACGTTGAGCGCGTCAGTTAACGTCAGCCCGCTGCGAGGCCTGTATACTCTGCGCCATGGCAGGTAACACATTTGGCAAGCTCTTCACCGTCACAACCTTTGGTGAGAGTCATGGCCCGGCTTTGGGTTGTATCGTTGACGGTTGTCCTCCGGGATTAGCGCTGTCCACCGCAGATCTGCAACGCGATCTGGACCGGCGAAAACCGGGCCAGAGCCGCTACACCACGCAGCGCCGTGAAGCCGATGAGGTGGAGATTCTGTCGGGTGTGTTTGAGGGTAGAACCACCGGCACCCCCATCGGGCTGCTGATTCGCAACACCGACCAGCGCTCTCGCGATTACGACAAGATCAAGGATCAATTTCGTCCCGCACACGCCGACTACACCTATCAACAAAAATACGGCTTCCGAGACTACAAGGGCGGCGGCCGCTCATCTGCCCGGGAAACCGCCATGCGCGTTGCGGCAGGGTCAGTTGCCAAGATCGCATTGGCGCAGCCCTCGTTCGGCGGCGTTAGCATTCGTGGCTATTTATCGCAGCTCGGGCCTATTGAGCTGGATCGCTCGCAGTTCGACTGGAACGAAATAGAGAACAACGCCTTTTTCTGGCCCAACGCGGCGCAAGTGCCGGAGCTGGAAGCGTACATGAAGCAGTTGAGCAAAGACGGCGATTCCATCGGTGCCAAGGTGAATGTGCAAGCGGACTCCGTACCAGTAGGTTGGGGCGAGCCGGTGTTCGACAGGCTGGATGCCGATCTTGCCCACGGGCTCATGAGCATCAATGCTGTAAAAGGCGTTGAGATCGGTGCAGGGTTTGGCTGTATCACACAGCGCGGTACTGAACACCGCGATGAGATCACCAGCCAGGGTTTTCTGTCTAACGAGGCAGGCGGTGTGCTGGGCGGTATTTCCTCCGGTCAGAGCATTACTGCAGCTCTGGCGCTTAAGCCCACATCCAGTGTGCGCCTTCCGGGTCGCAGTGTGGACGTGCATGGCAACGACATCGAGGTGATAACCACGGGGCGCCATGATCCTTGTGTGGGTATTCGTGCCACGCCCATTGCCGAGGCCATGATGGCGCTGGTACTCGTGGATCACGCCATGCGGCACCGCGCGCAAAATGCCGACGTTGTGAGCAATACGCCAGTGATACCGGCCGGTGCCTGATGACGACCAACCCAATTCTTAGTTTAACGATCACATAAGCAGGCAGACCCATGGGCTACAAGGCCGAAGGCAAGATAGAAAAGATATTCGATAGCGAGACCAAAGGTGCGTCTTTCCAGGTGCGTCAATTTGTCATTGAAGTCGCCGACGGTCAGTACCCGCAGATGGTTGCGTTTCAATTGGTACAAGACAAGTGCACGCTGATCGACGACTACGCCGAAGGCGATAACGTTGAAGTGGATTTCGACCTGCGCGGCCGCGAGTGGAATGGCAAATACTTCACCAACTTGCAGGCATGGCGCATATCTCGTGCCGGTGAAGGAGGCGGTTCCAGTGACGGTGGCGGTCAATCCCAGCCGGCCTCTTCATCCGCAGGCTCTACGTCATCATCTTCATCGACCACCACGACAGCGGCTGCTGATTTTGATGATGATATTCCGTTCTAGTCCCGCGCCTCTCCGCATGTGTAGAGTGAAAAGCGTGACGTAGTTCCATCACTCCATACGTGTAGAGTGAAAACTGTGACATAGTGCCGCGGACTCTACACGTGTAGAGTCAGAATGATCATCGCGTCTTTCATGTGCTGTGAATACGTGGAGTCCTCCGCGTCGTCGCTAGCACCCAGCGTCTTGATTAACGGAAACACGTCATCACGCACGGTGGCGAACATCTGATCGGCTGCGGTATCTTAGAACTATCACCAGCGCAACTTCTTTTGCTTCTTGCTGAATATGGGTGATTCAACGGGCTTGCCGGAACGAGTGGCCTTGCGTTCGGCCAGTGTCTGCAATTCGTCCAGACGCTTGATGAAGAGCAGATACGTGAGCTGTTCAATGACTGACAGTGGGTTGGAGATGCCACCAGACCACATAGTGTCCCAGATGCGATCGACTTTGGACTTCAGTTCGCCAGTGATCATTGAGTGAGAATGCTGTTCGTAAGTATCTGAAAGTATCTGTATTGTATAGTTTTTTTGCGATTGTTTAATTTCTGAGTGCTCCATCATGGTCAGTGGCAGAACGTCTAACTGTGTTAGTTTGGGAAGTGAGAGGCACACCGGTCATCGCTTCAGATCACCTGGTTGACGGCCGATACCTAGTTCGGTAAGGCCAATACTGGTAGTTAGGGATCGAATCTTGCTGTCATCGTTATGTCAGCCGGGAGTGCGCCTCACTACCTCGTGAGCGGCATTACCTGGCGAATCAGGTGTCGGATTTCAGCTTGATATTGACAAACCTCCGACATACGAACAAAATCAGAAGCTAAGTGGATTGGGCATTCCCGGTCGGCGTCTATACCTCGGTGTTCTCACCGGGGTTTTTCGCTTTTTGGGGTGGGGAAAATCTTCAACCCTACACCCTCAAACCCCTCTCCAGCACCTTCCCGGCCTCCATCGCAGTAGAGTTTGACCTTGAGCGCTTCGAATGCTCGGTTTTCCTGATCAGGCCTCAATGTGTTCAAGCCGATCGGTCGCGCCACTAGATCTGCCAACTGTAATCCGGATGACATTGCCCTTTTATCTGAAAACAGAATGTCGAATGGCAGATGAATACCCATACGGTTGTTACCGTCACAGACTCGACGAAATTCAAGTTCCAGCTCTGCGTCCTCCTTTTTTCCACGACACTCAACGATCACATGGGTCTTCTTCTGGTGCCCCTCTTTTTCAACAAGGAACTCATACAACGTCTCCATACAGTGCGCCAAGGCTATATGGTACGCGTTGCCTTCAACCCCCTGTTTTTTGATTAGCTGTTTATCGATGACCGTTGTGATGAGAATAAAGTTGCTGAATGCTACGATTTTAGTCGCATCGTAGAAACCCACGTCCTCCGGACGTGGTCAGAGGACTGAGGCTTTGCCGCTAGTCCGACTCAATGGTAAACCTCTCGTGAGCTATCCCCATAGCCTCATTCGAGGAATACCAATGAGTCGTTTCAAGAAGCTATCACACACGATATGGCACTGCCAATATCATGTGGTTTGGACACCCAAGTATCGGTACCGGGTTCTTGCCGGATCAGTGAAAAAGGAAGTCTCCGGTTGTATCAGGGCTTTTTCGGAGCAGAAAAAGTGCGAAGTAGTGGAGTTGAATGTGCAGATCGATCACGTTCACTTGATAGTGTCGATTCCGCCGAAGTTATCAGTATCGGATTACGTCGGAATAGTGAAGGGCAGGACGGCAATACGAGTGCTGCAGCGTTTCAAGGAGTTACGGACGAAGCCGTATTGGGGCAATCACTTCTGGACGAAGGGGTACTGCGTCGACACGGTGGGTTTGGATCTGGAGAAGATTCAGGCTTATGTTCGGTATCAGGACAAGAAGGATCAACAAATAGAGCAGCGCCAACTCGGGCTGTAGTTTATATGTGCTGAGGGGTTAGCTTCCTGGTCGTCTCAGACGGCCAGGCAAACCGGGCCCCTCTGGGGCCAACTCAAGCCCCTGCGCTCCGCGTAGGGATCTTTTAGTC
>CALLPU010000408.1 GCA_938016235.1 uncultured Granulosicoccus sp.
CTCAATGGCCGACCTCAGGTGAAGTCCTTGCTGGTTATTCTCAAGGAGTGGTTGACGTTCCGTATGGATACGGTTCGTAAACGTTTGCAGTGGCGACTGGATAGAGTAGAGAAGCGACTGCACTTGCTGGAAGGTTTGATGATTGCGTACCTCAATATCGATGAGGTCATCGCGATTATCAGAAACAACGATGATCCGAAGCCGGTACTGATGAAGCGCTTCAAGATCAGCGATGAACAGGCCGAAGCCATTCTCGAGCTCAAGCTGCGTCATCTCGCGCAACTTGAAGAGATGAAGATTCGCGGTGAACAGGAAGCGCTGGAAAAGGAACGGGATCAGCTGCAGGCAACGCTGGGTTCAGAGCGTCGCATGAAAACGCTGGTGAAAAAAGAGCTCAAGGAGGACATCGACACCTATGGTGATGAGCGTCGCTCACCGATTGTGCAGCGCGAGGCTGCGCAGGCCATATCCGAGGCGGATCTTATTCCCAGCGAACCCATTACGGTGGTGTTGTCTGAACGCGGCTGGGTGCGTGCAGGTAAAGGACTGGACGTTGATCCGCTCGCGTTGAACTACAAGGCCGGCGACAGCTTTCAGAGTGCCGCACGCGGTCGCACCAACCGTAATGCCATGTTTCTGGATTCCACCGGTCGGGTGTACTGTGTTCCGGCTCATGGGTTTCCCTCAGCCAGAGGGCTGGGCGAACCGATCAGCGGGCGGCTCAAGCCACCTGATGGTGCGCGCTTCCTGAGCGTCATCATGGGTGATGACGATGAGCGTTACCTTTTCTCCACATCGGCAGGCTATGGATTCGTCGCCCGACTGGGCGATATTGTCAGCCGCAATAAATCTGGCAAGGCTGTTATCAGCGTGCCGGCAGGCGCATCGGTGCTTCCTGCAGCGGCCATCGCATCGTTAACGGATAACCTGGTGTGCGCCGTCAGCAACACCGGCAGCCTGCTCTGTTTCCCGATAGGCGAGCTACCGGAGATGGCCAAAGGCAAGGGCAACAAGATCTACAACATCCCCGGCGCAAAGTTCAAGGCGGGCGAGGAAGCGATGGTTGCGCTCGCGGTACTGGCACCCACGCAGAAATTGAAAATTCTCAGTGGCAAGCGGCACACCACGATCAAATTCAAGGAGCTGGAAAACTACATGGGTACTCGTGGCCAGCGCGGGCGCAAGCTACCCAGGGGGTTCCAGAAAGTGGATGCGGTGGAGGTTGAGCGGTAATGCGCTTGTAGTGTGGCCTGGTAGCCCCTACATTCCGCCGGGACTAAAACGCGCTCTCGCGGAGATTAGAAAATGACCAGAATCCTGCTATTCCTGGGCACCAACATGGCAGTCATGGTGGTATTCAGTATCATCACCTCGCTGTTCGGACTGGACAAGGCCATCGGCCAGAGTCCCGTGACGTTGATTATCTACGCGTCGTTATTCGGATTTGTGGGATCGTTCATATCGCTTGCCATGAGCAAGTCCATGGCGATTCGGTCCATGAACGTGCAGTTGATCGAACAACCCACCAACGAGACCGAACGCTGGATACTCGACACGGTTCACGCGCAGGCAAAAGAGGCGGGCATTGGTTTACCTGATGTCGGTATCTTCCAGCAGGCGTCACCCAATGCTTTCGCCACGGGCTGGAACAAGAACGACTCCCTGGTGGCTGTCAGCACAGGTCTGTTGCAGACCATGACCAAGGAAGAGGTTGAAGCGGTGCTGGCGCACGAAGTCGCCCACGTCTACAACGGCGATATGGTAACCATGGGGCTTATTCAGGGCGTGTTGAATACCTTCGTCATCGTGTTCTCACGCATTCTCGGATCCATGATCGACAACGCCATGCGCGGTAACCGCTCCGGCGGCGGTGGCGGTATGGGATTTTTCCTTGGCAACATTATCGGTAATGTGGTGTTTGGCTTTCTGGCCAGCCTGATTGCCGCCTGGTTCTCGCGTCAGCGCGAATTTCGGGCCGACGCTGGTGGTGCAAAACTGGCAGGTCGTGAGCACATGATATCCGCGCTTGAAGCGCTCAAGCGTGGCAGTAGCTCGGAAGATTCAGCGCTGCCAGAGAGGTTGCAGGCCTTTGGCATCAGCGGCGGGCATTTGTCCAAGATGGCATCGACGCATCCGCCTCTGGATGATCGGATAGCGCGTTTACGCGCCGAAGGTTGATACTGGCGTCAGTACGGGAATTACGTGCCGCCTCGCCTTGCGTGTCATCAAAGGGTGCTGTTCCAGGCGTAACAGCACCTCATCTGCCGCGAGAGCGGTGGGGGCCAGGGTTAGTGTCTTGACTCTGATGTGGGTCGGATCGTCAACCAGACCGCCCACCGTTCCAAGGCACTGCCGCACCTGAACCGCCAGATTGCGCGATTGTTCCACTGGCTTGCGGAACACCAGCGTCAGGGCGGCAGGACCGGTTCGGCCAATCATCATGTCGTCCTCGAATTGCTGCTGTAACAGATTGGCAACCCGATAGGCCATCAATTCCTGCAACGTGCTGTTGGCGCGCCCTGATCCTGGCAAGGCGTCCGGCTCATCGATGGTTATCTGCACCACCGTGTAGCGAGATAGCGTGGATGAGTGAAGCCAGTGGCTCAGTGTGTTGATAAAGTGTTCGCGTCGCAGCACACCGGTTACCGAGTCCTGTTGTTCGTCGTGATGGGCAGCGTCATCGATGGGCGTGGGATTGATGCGTATCAGCTGGGCGGTTCCGCGATCGAGTATCAGACATTCGCTATGCGCCGAATAGCGTTGACCGAACGTACTGGTGATCACGACATCGCCGTGGGTGGGACGCGATTGATGATGCAGATCGGCAAATGACTGTGCCGACAGCCAGCGTTGCCAGTCGGTTCCCTGTGTCTTGCCGGTTTGAGTATGGCAGCCCACCAGAGAGGCCAGGCAGGCATTGGCTTCCAGAACCTGCCCACCTTGCCAGAGCAACAGGGCTTCAGCGTGAGTGTCCAGCAGAATACGGTGCAGCTTGTGCTGGGAGATGAGCTTGCGGTTTGCGATCCGCAATTGTGCGCGGATGACACAGTGTTCCAGAATGCGTTTCAGTGCATGGCGTAATTTGCCTTCGCGATGACGACTGACCACATCGTTGGCACCTTGTTGCAGCCAGGGTTCAACCGGTCCAACCTTGCGGCTGGGAACGATCACCAGCACGGGCAGATCCGGGTAGCGCAACAAACAGGCAGGCAACCGCTCCTCGGTGCTATCCAGTGCGATGACTGCCATGTCGTAGTGGTGTTGAGTGAGGCATTCGCGAAACTCGGAGAGTTCTGCGACCGTGTCGGTGCTCAGCAGCTGAGGGCTGCTCTGCAGCTCTCTGGCAAGCTCGCCGCGATGAGCGAAATCACTCGCCAGCACGATCACCTTCAGTTGTACGGACCAGTCAGTTGGCATAGCCAGCAGAGTTGTCACAGGTTTACTTGATCGAAGTGTAGTGACCACGCAGAATTTTTCTTGAAAAAGTGACGGTATTCGCCGGCTATCAGGTTACGTAACGGGGGTTTCTGGCATGTGCAGCGCGGGTGCAGCGCGTGTGCGGCACGAGAGCAACGAGAGTGCCACGATAGTGTCGCAGGACAGCTATAATGCGGCACCCGCGGCGTTAGAGCGCCGGCACCAGACAATAGAGATACCCATGGCAAATTACGGCACGAACGAATTCAAGGGCGGATTGAAGATCATGCTCGATGGCGACCCGCACAGTATTGTCAGCAACGAGTTCGTCAAGCCTGGAAAGGGCCAGGCGTTCACGCGCACACGGGTGCGAAATCTGAAAACGGGCAGGGTGGTAGAGCGAACCTTCAAATCGGGTGAATCGGTCGAGTCTGCTGATGTCATGGACACCTCGATGCAATATCTTTACAGCGACGGTGAATACTGGCACTTCATGAACCCTGAAACCTTCGAGCAACTGGCGGCTGATAAAACCGCTGTGGGTGACGCTCACTTGTGGTTGATGGATGAAGCGGTCTGCGAGGTGACGCTATACAACGGTCAGCCGCTGGCGGTCACTGCACCTAACTTTGTGGAGATGACCATCAAGGAAACAGACCCGGGACTACGAGGCGATACGGCCACGGGCGGCACTAAACCTGCGCACATGGAAACCGGTGCGGTGGTCAAGGTTCCTCTGTTCATCGAAGAGGGAGAAAAAATCAAGATTGATACGCGATCGGGTGAATACGTGTCACGCGTCAAGTAGTTTGCCGTGAGCTGGCGCTCCAACGCATCGCTTGCAAACCTGCAAGCCGGTGCCCGGTTGCGCCGTGCTATCCGCCAGTGGATGGACGCTGAGCAAATACTGGAAGTCTGCACGCCGGTGCTTTCCCGTTATGCAACCACCGATCCGCACGTGCACAGCGTTGTCACAACCACGGGGCATTTTCTGCACACGTCACCGGAATTCGCCATGAAGCGATTGCTGGCTGTACATGCAGAGTCGGATACCGCCACTGCCCCTGATTTGTATCAACTGGCTCCGGTGTTCCGCGCCGAAGAATCAGGCCGGTTCCACAACAGTGAATTCACCTTGCTCGAGTGGTATCGGCTCGGCATGAATCACCTGGATCTCATGCGCGATGTGGAGCGTTTGCTCAAGCATCTTTGGAAGGCGTTCTTCCTACCCTGGCCGGGTATCTGTGTGTGTCGATACGGTGTCGCCATTCATGAGCGTTTGGGTTTGTGGCCAGAACAGCTCAGCGTAGAGGCTATCGAGCACTATTTTGAGCGTGCACAAAAGCCATTCCCCAACGCCATGGGTCAGGATCTGGATGCCGCCCTGGATTTATTCATGGATGAATTTGTTCTGCCCGATTTTTCATCACAGTCGTTTACGATTCTTACTGACTATCCGGTGTCACAGGCGGCATTGGCTCGCCTGGGTGAAGACGTTGACGGGAGGCAGATCGCACAACGCTTTGAAGTGTATTTTGGGCAGGTAGAGCTGGCAAATGGCTTTCACGAACTGAAAGACGGCGACACGCAACGCCAGCGGTTTGAGAACGACCTTGTCCGACGCCGCGAACTCGACGAGCCCATCGTACCGATGGATGAACGCTTTCTGGAGGCGCTGGCCGCTGGGTTGCCTGACTGTGCCGGCATTGCCCTGGGACTGGAGCGGTTGCATATGGTGCTTGGCAAGCATGATCACATTGATCAGGTATTGAGTTTCAACCATGCTCGAGCCTGAATCACACGGCAACAGTGTTGATAGTGTGCTGCGTATTTCAGAGGCAGGCTGGTCGGTGCTTGATGCAGTATGGGCCTCAGCCGGTCTGGAGATTGTCAGAGTGCCGGATGGGCAGATCATCCCGGGGAGTCACTGGGGGGATGATGAAGCGGGCTTGATACAACGGCGGCTATACGCCAGATCAGATACCCCGGTGCATTCGGTATTGCACGAGGGATCACACTGGTTACTCATGAGCGAGCAGCGTCGAGACGCCTTGCACACCGATGCCAAAGGCTCAGCACTGGAAGAGATGGCCGTTTGTTATCTGCAAGTGCTGCTGTCTGACCTGCTACCGTGTATGGGTCGCCACCGAATGTTTCGGGATATGGACCGCTGGGGATATTCCTTTCGTTACGGCAGCGCCGAGGCGTGGTTCAAGAATGATGCTGAAGACGCCTTAGCTTACCTGACCGAGAAATTGCCCCATGCGCACGGCATCGCCGGATTGCATGTCCACGCGCCATGATGCGGCGTTTTCCAGTAGAACGATGATGGTTGAGCCCATGTTGAAACGGCCCATCTCATCACCACGATCCAGTGTGATGTCGTTAGCGTCGTAGGTCTTGTGAGATAGGCTGGCGCGTTGGGGAGGTGTCACCAGGCCATCCCACACCGTCTCGATGGCAGCCACATTCATGGCACCCACCAGCACCAGTGCCATCAAGCCATGTTCAGTTTCAAACTGGGCAATGACCCGTTCGTTGCGGGTAAAAAGATCAGGCAATGCGCGCACCGTATGTGGGCCGACGCTGAAAAGCCTTCCCGGAACATGGGTTTGCTTGATCAAGCGGCCGGCGAGAGGCATGTGCAATCGGTGGTAATCCCGCGGTGACAGGTAGATGGTGGTAAAACGGCCATTACCAAGTCGCTCTGTGGCAGCACTATCGCCGCCGAGCAAAGATAGCAACGAGTAATCGCGGCCTTTGGCCTGGAAGACTCGTGCTTCATCGATATCACCGACGGCAGAAATCCGCCCATCTGCCGGAGAGGCAATCTCGTTTATGCCGGAAGCAATGGGTCGTGCCTCCGGTTTCAGTGCGCGGGTAAAGAACGCATTGAAGGTGGAATAACTGGCCAGATCCGGGTTTACCGCATCGTCCATGTCAACATCAAAGGCTTTTGCAAATCGGGCAATTGCCTTGGGTGTCAAAGAGGATTCCTGCCGAGTCATCCAGTACACCACGCGCGTCAGCGCGTGATGTGGCAGAGGATATAGCGCGTAGGTTTTTAGCCAGTCAATGGCGCTGGCAGATTGCATGCTCATCCTGCAACACTCATAGTCATCCAGCGCCTATTGGTGATCCATTTTTTTCCTGGCATCCTCATCATCGTGATCCATGCCGTCATGGCTCATGCCTTCTTGTTTCATGTTGTGATGGGTCATCGAGTCGGCAGACTGTGCATCCATGGTGTCTGCTTCATCCGGCGTGATGATGGGTAAGTTGATGGACAAGGAGCCTTCACTGGTGTCCAGCACCAGTGCCAGGTTGCTGCCAGCGGTGAGCGGTTCGGTCAAGCCCATCAACATCACGTGATAACTGCCGTGCGTGAAGGCCAGTGATTCACCGGCGTCGATGGTAATGCTTTTCTGTTCTTCCATGCGCGCGACATCATCCACCACAGAGCTCAAGTGCAGGCTGGTGTGTGGAACGTCTTCACTGGATACGCCGCGGATGATCAACGGCTGGTTATGGGTGTTGGTCAGGGTGAAATACGCAGCAGCCACCTTGGCACCGGGCGGTGGCTGGATGATACGGCCATCGGTGACTTGCGGTAACTCGGCGTACGCCGTACCGAGCATCGCAAGCAGCAACGCGGAAGCGGGCAGTGCAAAAGAGAACTTGAACATTCAGTGGATTCCTTTAAGTGTCTGTTTGTTGAGCTATCAGCTCGGAGCACCAACAACTGTCAGATAATCAGCAATGATGGTATCTGCCTCATGCGGAGGTGTGATTTTTGCCCGGACACGCTTCTGCGGATCAATAAGCAGCAACGATGCCGTGTGATCAACAATGTAGTTCTCCGGATCCTCGTCGTTGGCCGTGAACGAGGCTACGATACCCAGCGAACGTGTCATTTCATGAACCGCATTCAACTCGCCAGTGATACCGACAAACTCATCATTAAAGTAACTGATGTAATTTTTCATCACGTCACTGGTATCGCGTACCGGATCAACCGATACAAACACGATCTGCGGCGGCTCTTCGTTCTGTTCAACCAGCTTGCTCGCAACGTTCTTCATCACCTGCAACGTAATGGGGCACACATCCGGGCAGTGTGTGTAGCCAAAGAAAATAATGCTCCACCGATCTTCAAAGGCGCTTTGCGTCACCGACTGAGCATTAACGTCCAGCAGCTCAAAATCCGGAATGGTTTTGAAATCCAGAGGCAAGGCAATGGACGTCTGCAAGGCTTCCTGCACGGTGGCCAGAGCCTGCGTGTCTGCATTGGCGTTACTGGCAGATGAGGCGGCAGGCGTATCGTCTTGCTTTGACTGTTGAACGGCCAGAAAGATGCCGGCAATCAGTGCTGAAAGACAAATAACCAGTATGGGAAGTTTAGTTTTCATGGTGAGCGTCGGATCGTAGGTCGGATGGTTAGCAGCCGGTGCCTTGTCAGCCAGAATCGCTTGCGTGATCGCTGGCGCTGGCTACATGAGATTATACTATGCGCTCTGTAGCGCCAATCACCGACACGAGGGTTAATTCTTGGTTCTTCTGGCAGAGTCTGCTCACACCATCGAAAGCGCTATTAGAGCGTCGGCGCAAGCGTTTGAGGCTAATGAGCTGTTTTATGGGCATGGTACGGACACTGCGATAGACGAGGCAACGTGGTTAGTGTTGCATGCGCTGGGTTTATCACCCGCGATAGCACCTGACTATGATCGCCCGCTTAATCAGTCTGAGCGTGAAAAATGCGATGAGTTCCTGAAACGTCGTATCGACGAGCGCAGGCCGTCTGCGTACATTACGGGCCAGGCATGGTTTGCAGGTCATCAGTTCTTCGCCGACGAACGCGCTCTGGTGCCTCGGTCACCGTTGGCAGAATTCATCACAGACGACTACTTCGGGTTGCTGGACGGTCTGGAAGCACCGCGTATACTGGATTTGTGTACTGGGGGCGGGTGTATCGCCATAGCCTGCGCGTACATCAGTGAGCAGTCGCAGATTGATGCCACCGATTTATCGGCCGAGGCATTGGAACTGGCTCAGCAGAATGTGTTGTTACACGGTCTGCAAGACAGAGTGCATCTACTGCAGGGGTCTTTGTTCGAGCCGGTGACCCAACGTTACTCGCTGATCATATCCAATCCACCGTATGTGGATGCGGCCGATATCGATGCCATGCCGGCGGAGTTCTCGCACGAACCCTTGATGGGTTTGGCTGCTGGTCACGATGGACTCGATCTTGTGCGGATCATGTTGCGCGATGCCATTCACTACCTGGAGAAAGACGGCCACCTGGTGGTGGAGGTCGGTAACAGCGGTGAGGCGTTGGAAAGTGCGTACCCGGATGTGCCATTCGGGTGGCTACAGTTCTCACAGGGCGGTCATGGTGTGTTTGTTCTGGATTATCAGACTTTATCTGATGCGCAGCCGTATCTGGTTTGAAGAGGAGGTTAAAGGTTAAAGGGCAGCTGGCCCGGAGGCCAGCTGAAAGGGGTAATGAGGTTTATCGCAGATTGAGTTTGAACTGGAAGAACAGCACACCGTTGTTGCGGTGGTTGCCGTAGTCGACCTGGGGTGAGCCACTCAGGTTGAGCACTGAGCGTTTGGTGAGTTTGATTTCCATGGCCGGCAGGGGGACGATCTTGGTTTCCGGGTCAGCGTTTTTCTTGTACTGCTTGTGCAGGACGGTAGCGCCGATCAGGAATCGAACCTTGCCGTAGAACCTGGGCTTGGTGGCGTAGTTGATGCCGCCATACAAGGCCTGGTAGCCGAAGCTGTCGGAGAGAGTGCCAGCGTGCCAGCCGATTTTGCTCGACGGCGAGTACTCCCAGCCCAGACCGGGTGTGAAGGCGTTGCGTTCGTCGAAGTTTTCGAAGTGATAGGCGGCGGTGCTGACGACCAGATAGCTGTCATCGGCTGTGGCCGAGGCGCTGGCGAACAGTGAGCTGAGAGCCAGAACTGCTACTGCTGCGATGTTGAAAATCTGCGTTTTCATTGATCAATTCCCCAAGTTCGTCGCTGATCTGATGTCAGCTTAAAAGACGTGTTGCTCGACCTGCGTCAACAACATGCCGCGAACTGTACTGATGCGATAAGCTCAGTGCAAACGGGGTGGCGATCTATGTAAAAGTGATTTAATTCAGTAGGTTACGTTGTTTCTGGGTGAGTCAAAAAAACGGCGGCTGAGTAATTACAGCGCTAAGTGTCTGTAATTGTTTTACTTTTCGTCGCCCACGGGCGAACGAGCTGAGGTGTGCGAAACGAGAAGTCGCCCTGCTTTTAGCCGCTCAGGCGTGACATCTTGTGAGCGCCTGCTCACTCATACCGGGACTCTTGCCTGGACTCTTGAGGGAAAAAACCCCGGGAATCCTGGCAGGGTTCTAGATGGGTGCGGGCCCTTCCAGGTCGGCAATCACGTGATCGAACATCTTGTCCGCGAAGTTATCCCATTCACGGCTGCCCCGATTGCTCTCGTTGTCGGGCATGGATAACCGTATTTTCACCAGGGTACCTTCGTACTCTGTTTGATACACAAGCGTGTACGAGGCCAGATTCTGCCGCAGGTACGTTGCCTGGACCCTGGCTACCGTGCGGACACCTCGTGCCTGCGTTGCGGCGTTGATCACATTCAAATTGGCGTAGTGGCCTTGTCTTGCAGCTTCGCCAATCGCCTGCATGGTTGCCCGAGTGGATCCCAGAACGAGCTGGTTATGCTCCAGAGCGCTGTTTTCTTCGGCCACCGGATAGATATAGACATCAGCAATGCGGCGTTTGCGAGCATTCGCATAACGAACGGAATAGCCGCCTGAGCCATCATTGAAGTATTTGTAGCCTTGCAGTTCGAACGTATTCACGGCATCGGGCAATGAACTGATCAGAGCTGGCTCTTGCAGCGGTTCTGGTTCCGCGGGGGTAACGCTTGCGCACGCGCTGGTGAACAGTACAGCCAGGATAAGCGCAGGAAGTCGGACTGGAGGCATGACAACACGTACTCAAAAGGAGCTACGTTGCGATGGCGCAAGATCCAAGCCGACACACAGGCCACCTCCGTTACATCCGGTGGCTGCATTTCGCGTTTTGTTAACTGCGTTGCGTTAATGCCTTTAGATGAACGTTGTTTGGCGTTACCAGCGCGAAGCGTTCACGCCTTGCATCCGGGGTTTGCACCGCCTCGAGCCAAAGGCTCAACGGTCTGGTCCAGTATCCCTGTTCGCCGTAGAGTGCCTGGTAAACGACCAGCCATTCTTCGGTTTCTGAATGCCGTGCCATACCCAGCACTTGATAGTGCTGTCCCTTGTAGTGCTGGTAGATACCTGGCACCGGAGAGGACGCCGGCGGCTCGCTGCCTGAAGGTGTTGTCATGATTTTTCAATCGTTATCATTACCGAGTCAAGCCCAGTTCAGTTTCGCTCACTACACTAACCCAGATGAATTGCGATTTCTTCAAACACCGTACATGGCGGCTTATGCTCGTTGTGGCCTTGTCATTCACTCTGGCGGCCTGCGCGACCAATCAGCCACGCGATCCCACTAATGTCTGTTCAGTATTCAAGGAGAAACGAGGTTGGCACAAGGCTGCCGTCAATGCGGAAAAGAAATGGGGTACCTCCATGCACATTCCGCTGGCGTTCATGTATCAGGAGTCTGCGTTTCGCGCCAAGGCCAAGCCGCCCAGGCGTAAACTGCTGGGGTTCATTCCCTGGCGACGTACCAGCTCGGCCTATGGTTACGCGCAGGTCATTGATGGCACGTGGCGGCAATACATCCGTGCAACCGGCGACTACTGGCGGGTCAGGCACGACTTCGCAGACGCTACCGACTTCATTCACTGGTACGTGGGAGAAGCTGCCCGCCGCAACGGGATATCCAAGTCTGATGTGTTCAGCCTGTATCTGAATTATCACGAGGGCCCTGCCGGGTTCGCCCGAAAGAGTCACACCAGGAAACCGTGGCTGATCAAGGTGGCCACGGGTGTTCAGACACGGTCACAGACTTATCATGCGCAGTACGAACAGTGCCGTCAGTCGCTCAAGCCGGGTTTTTTTGGTCGGCTTATGGGTTGGTAAAAGCAAATAGCTGACCTTCACCGCGCTCGTGCGACAACAGCCAGGCTTTGGTAGGCAAGCCGCCACCAAACCCGGTGAGCTTGCCACCGGAGCCGATAACCCGGTGGCAGGGTACGATGATGGGCAGGGGGTTGGCACCGTTAGCAGCCCCGACAGCTCTGCTGGCCTTGGGTTTTCCGATGCGCTGTGCAATGTCGCCATAGGAGCAGGTGTCTGCGTAATTGATCTGCTGAAGTGCCTGCCAGACAGATAATTGAAACGGCGTACCCTGTGGTGCCAGTTTCACGGTGAAATGCTGTCGGGTGCCGGCAAAATACTCATCCAGCTCACGGCGCACCTGATCAAAGCCATGGGTGGTTTCCTGCCAGTCTGGTGGCGCTTGAAAAGCGCTGCTGCCCGATGGAAATACAATATGGCGCAGGCCGGTTTCATCGGCAGCCAGAGTCAGAGCGCCTATGGGTGATGCGTGTTCAGTGGTTATCACAGACTGTTACGGTGGCCGGAGGACAGGCGGCATCCTCGTGGATTTCAGTGCAAATACAATGCAGCGAGAAACCAGCGGCATTGTTATCCTGTGACACAATTCTACTGTACAGGAGGCATGCATGGGCCTTGGAACATTGTTGGGCAAGATTCTGGGTGGCGGTGAGAAAACACCGGCAGCCCCCGAACCAGCTGAATCCACGGATTACAAGGGTTTTACGATTACGGCTGCACCGATCAAAGAAGGCGGGCAGTTTCGGACTGCCGGCACCATAGCCAAGGAGATCGATGGTGAGCTTCGTTCGGCGCAGTTCATCCGGGCTGACAATCACAGCGATCGCCAGGCGGCGATCAGCCACTCGGAACGCAAGGCGCAGCAGATTGTTGATGAGCAGGGTGAGAAGATGTTTGAACGCGCGCATATCTAGTACGAACCTTACGCACAGGCCAGGCCGTTGATCAGGCGATCACGCGCAAAGTGCGGGTTAAGCGTGTCCGCGCTGGCTCTGCTGGCTGTATTGTCTTTACCCGCCGTCGCGCCGGCCGATGAGACCGGCCATGATCCGGATAACCCGCTCGTGCCGTTTATCCAGCCTACGGTGAAGGAAAGAGCCGTGCGTGTCGCGCTGGTAGATTCGGGTATCAACTATCTGCTGCCAGAGATTCAACAAGGCTTGGCGCTTACTCCCGATGGTGAGTTGATCGGTTTCGATTATTGGGACAGAGACGCGCGACCGTTTGATGCGCACCCAACCCGACATGGGCAGGTTCAGCGGCACGGTACGCAAACAGCTTCGCTTCTGATCCGCGAAGCGCCGTTTATAGAACTGGTGGCATACCGCTACCCGCGTCCTGACATGTCCCGCATGGCGGAATTGCTGGCGCATGCAGATGCTCATGATGTGCGTGTTATCGGTTTGCCGCTGGGCAGCAACACGGCTGATCAGTGGCGTGTCTTCGAATCCGCTGCCGAGCAGTATCCGCACATCCTGTTCGTCGCGTCTGCGGGTAACAACGGTCGTGATATCGATTCCCAGCCTGTCTATCCGGCATCGCTGGCGCTACCCAACATGCTGGTGGTGACATCCGCTGATGATTTCGTGCGCCCCGCGCAGGGCGTTAACTGGGGGCGAACCAGCGTCGACTATCTGGTGCCTGCAGAAATGCAGAGCGTATTGAGATTCGATGGCTCTGCAGGTCTGGTGTCCGGTAGCAGCTACGCGGTGCCTCGCATGGTAGGCCTTGCCGCCCGGCTTTTGCGCTCTGAACCTGCGCTTGATGCCGAGGGGCTGCTTGCTGAGATTCGTCGCCGATTTGCCACAGGCACAGCACCGAGTCAGATAAGCCAGGGCTATGTCCATGATCCAAGGCAGGATGATGAAGACATCATCGCCATCTCAGAGACCAGTGACTGGAATCCAGGCGCTGGCTCGGTGTCGGCTACTGCGGTTTCTGTGCCGATAGACGTACTGGTACTTGATGATCAATGGGAAACACAACAGGTCACACAAACTCTGGATGCTGCCCACGAGATACTCAGCCAATGCAATCTGACATTCACTGGCGTGCAGATTCGTTCTGTGCAAATACCCGACTACTTGAAAGATCTGGAGACGGGTGCCTCTAAAACCCTGCTGGATGCGATCCGTTACAGCGGGGCACAACGACGGGTAACTGTCGTGTTTGCCAGAGATACCCGAATGAATCAGCCCTTTGATGCTGAAGCCTTTGGGAAAGGCAACACGCGAAGTCGTCCCTGGCTCACCGATTCAGTGTGGCTCACACTAGCGCTTCGAGATAGAGGTATCGGCCTGGCCCACGAGTTGTTTCACGTGCTGGCAAACTCTGGCGAGCACAATGAGATGCCGGGTAACCTGATGTTGAGGCGCACCACCGGTAGTAATCGCACGTTAACAGACAGTCAGTGTGAATTCATGCGCCTCAATGCGCTGGACGCAGGGCTTGCTGACGCCGGTTAACGGACGAATAACCTGACGCGTGTTTACCCAGATGGACTACTGGCCGCTAGTTGGGGAGCAGTGAGCGTCACTTAAGCTGTGAAAAAGGACACCACAGATCATGAATGCATTTTATATTGCTCGCCAGCCGATTCTGTGTGCCTCGGGAGAATCGTTTGGTTATGAGCTCTTGTTCCGCTCATCAGACAGTAACGCCTTCGATCCCTCTGTTGACGGTAATCGTGCCACGTCCAGTGTCTTGTATAACGCCATCGTACAAATTGGACTGGACACCCTGGTGGGCGATGCGCTTGCGTTCATTAACCTGACCGATCGTTTCCTCGAAGAACCGGAACTACTGGCACTCTTGCCACCGGGTCGTTGTGTGCTGGAAGTGCTTGAAACGGTAACGGTGACAGATCAAGTGGTTGCGGGTGTGGAGCAACTGCGCAGTGCAGGCCACTTGATTGCACTGGATGACTTTGTTGATGAGGTGCAGTTCGAGCGATTGTTGCCGCTTGCTGACATCATCAAATATGACCTGACGCAACACTCCATGGACGCGCTTGCAACTTACTGTGCGAAAGATGCTGCCAACGGCAGACGCTCACTGGTTGAGAGAGTAGAAACGCATGAAGAGTTCGAGCAGCTGCGCGAGTTCGGCTTTGATTATTTTCAAGGGTACTTCTTCGCCAAACCCAAGATTATCAGTGGGGCAAAAATCCCGCAGAATCGAGTTGCGCTCATGCAGTTGATGGCAGAGGTCAACAACCCGAATGCCACGATTCATGATGTTGCTGACATTGTCGGGCGCGACGTGTCGTTGGGTGTCAGAACACTGAAATACGTGAATTCCCCGGTGAATGGTCTGCGAGCAGAGGTGACCTCCATTCAGCACGCCACCGTTTTACTGGGGCTGGAAATGATTCGCAACTGGGTAACGCTGCTTATCATGAGCGAGATGGATGACAAGCCTTCGGAACTGATGAAACTTGCGCTAACGCGCGGACGTTTCTGTCAGCTGATTGCCAAAGAGGATGGACTGGACGATGCCCGGTATTTCACGCTGGGCTTGTTGTCATTGCTGGATGTATTCATGGATCAGAATCTGGAAGAGGCATTGTCTGCGGTCACGGTCAATGAAGACATGAGTAGTGAACTGCTGAATCGGACTGGCCCGGGCGGCCGCATGCTAGACAGGTTAGCCGAACTGGAGCAGGGCGATACAAGCTCCGACCCTACACCCGATGACATGCGATTCGGGCAGGTGTATCAGGCCGCTGTCTTGTGGTGCGAAGAGACGTCCAGTCTGTTGAGTTAAGGTCGCGGTACTGGGTGGTTTCAGTCTTCCAGCTCAATGGGGGCTATCTGATCGAACACATCTCCGGGGCCCGGGTTGTCGGGGTGTGTGGTGCCACCCAGGTGATGCATGATTCCCCACACGGCATTGAGAGCTGTCTGTACGGCACCTTCGGCCCAACCCGGTGTCCATGACACATCGTCGCCAGCAATGAAGATTCCCCGCTGTGATGCCGGGAAATCAGCCTGCATGAAATGTGTGAACATTCGGCGGTTGTAGCGGTAGTGACCCGGTAAAGCGCCTTTGAAAGCTCCCAGAAAATTTGGATCGGCTTCCCATGAAATGGTAATGGGATGGCCGATTATGTGGCTGCGAATATCAACGTCCGGGTAGATTCTGGCCAGCGCATCCAATGCAAGCTTCGCTCTTTCGTCCGCCGACAGAGGAAGCATTTTCAGCGCATCTGCCATCCAGGTGTAACTCAAACAGATAACGCCGGGTCTGCCTTCACCGTTGTCGAAGAGGTAGGTACCACGGGTAAGTCTGTCGGTGAGCGTCATGCTCATGCACGGCTCCCCGGTCTTGGTGTTCAAGTCATGCCAGAAGGGTTTGTCCACCATGACGAAGGTCTTGGCCGATTGCATGTAGCTGGTTCTGTCCAGCGCCATCCAGTGATTCTGCGAGAACAGTGATTCGTCGGTTTCTATTCCCGTGGTCAAAAGCCAACTCTGACACGTGGCCAGTACAACAGGCACATCGTATTCGTTGCCATACTGATCAGTGACACGCAAGCCGTTGTTTGACTGACGGGTTATTTTTCTAACGCCAGATCGAGTGGCGCCACCGTTCAAGCTGCACAGCGATGTGCCAGCCGGCCAGTACTGGCAATCAGGCGTGGCATCCCACAACCCTCTGGGTACCTGTTCTGCACCACCGACGATGTAGTGTTGATGATCATCGCACTCGGTGAGTACTACTCGCAGGATTTCCAGCATCGTGTTACGAAAATCCGAGTCCCAGCCACCGGTGCCAAATCCAACCTGACCAAAGATTTCACGGTGTCGAAAGCTCAGCCCCTTGAAGGCTTCTGATGTGGCAATGAAGTCATAGAAGGTGCGGTCATCCCATTGCTGAACCAGTGTGTCCCAGCACTGTTTGAGCATCTGGACATCGCGTTCACGGATAGCCTTCTGAATTTCCTGAAACCGGGCTTCGCTATCCAGTGCCGTTTGCCAGGCCCTGGCCACTTCGCGAAATACCTCAGGCAGGTCTTCAATGCTGCGCGCCAGTATAGATTCTCCGGCCAGATCAATAACGGTTGTGCCGGCAGCTTCGGTTAGCGGGTTGGGAAAAGCTCTGGTTTGCAGATTCAGCAGGTTGACGTAATGGTTGAAAGCCGTGGCAGA
>CALLPU010000409.1 GCA_938016235.1 uncultured Granulosicoccus sp.
CGAATATGTGTGGGACAAACCGGTCTGTTCGGATGAAGGGGTTGAGCATATCCGGCAAAACACCCGACAATGCGACGCTCGAATAGCCGTGGGTTCAGGCACAGTCAGCGACACAGTGAAGTACGCCAGTTATCTGGATGAGCGCCCCTACTCGGTGTTCGCAACGTCTCCCATGAACGCGTTCACCACCGCCACGGCATCAGTATCATCCGGTGGTTTCAAACGCTCGATCACCTGCAAGGGCGCACAAGGCATCTACTTTGACTTATCGGTACTGGCCACCTGCCCGCCTCGACTGATCTCGGCAGCCTTTGCCGACGTGATCTGCAGAACCACCTCGCAGGTAGACTGGCTCATGTCGCATCTGTTCTTCGACACCGCCTATATGGAAACACCTTACACGTTGCTCGCCTACGACGAAACCGACATGATTGCCCACGCCAGCGATATGTTGACAGGCGATATCGATTCACTGGGTATGCTGACCCGCATCTCGGCCATCATGGGGCTCGGCACACGATTCTCGACCACCACGCACAGCGGCAGTATGGCCGAACACATGATCTCTCACTACATCGACATGTTTGCCGGCGACAAACACCCACGTACCTCACACGGTGAGCAAGTGGGTGTGGCTACCATCACCATGTCGCAGCTGCACAACCAGGTACTCAACAACACAGCACCACCGGTGTTCAAGGCCACCGAATTACCTGAATCCTGGATGCGCGCGCAGTTTACCCCCGAGATGGTCAACACGATGCTTGAGCAGACACGTATCAAGGCACTGGATGCGAAGCAAGCCGATGCTCTGAACAAGCGCCTGGCCACCGAATGGGACAGCATCAGGCAACAATTGCTACCGTGCATGATTCCCTATGGTGAACTGCACGCCGCCATGAGCGCTGCGGGTTGTCAACTGACCGCCACCGATCTGAATCTGGACACCGATTTCTATCGCGAAGCGGTGCAAGGTGCTCGGTATATTCGCGACCGTTTCAGCATGCTGGACGTTGTTGACGACAGCATTGGCCTGGACAGTTTTACTGCCACCATGCCTGTATAACCTCTTACTGGATACCGTTTGATCATGTCGGCTGTTGACTACAAGAACATTGCAAAACGCTACGGCAGCGTCACTATCATGGAGGACGTCTCGTTCTCGATAGAAGAGAAGAAATTTGTGGTACTGCTTGGTCCGTCCGGATGTGGCAAGACCACCTTGCTGAGAATGACGGCCGGGCTTGAGAAAGTCACCGGCGGTGACATTCTGTTTTCCGGGAACCGCATCAACGATGTACACCCACGCGACCGGGACATTGCCATGGTGTTCCAAAGCTATGCGCTGTACCCGCAAATGACGGTGTTTGACAACATCGCCTTCAGCCTGCAGGTGCGCAAGCAACCCAAGGCGCTCATCGAGGAACGCGTAAAAGAAGCGGCCGAAATTCTCGACCTCACCGCCTATCTGGATCGGTATCCGAAAGCGTTGTCTGGTGGACAACGGCAGCGCGTGGCGATGGGACGCGCTCTGGTCCGGCATCCGAAAGTCTTTCTGTTTGACGAGCCGCTATCCAACCTGGACGCCAAGTTGCGCGCCCAGATGCGCTACGAGATTCGGCGTATTCACGATGCGCTGGATACCACCACCATCTATGTGACGCACGATCAGATCGAGGCGATGACGATGGCGGATCAGATCGTTGTGATGCGTAACGGCAATATCGAACAGATGGGCAGTCCGGAGGAAATCTATGACAGCCCGGTCAATACCTTTGTGGCTGATTTCATCGGCGCACCGGCGATCAATTTTCTGCCGGGCAAGATACACGGTGACGATGGTCGCGACTTGCGTGTGGGTGATCAGAAAATACCCCTGCTGGCAGCCAGTCTGGGCAAGCACGATCAGGAAGTGACGCTGGGTATCCGACCGCTGGACATCCAGATTGATCCGGAAGGCGGATTTTCCGGCGATGTAGAGTTCGTGGAGAATACCGGTGCAGAAACCCACGTGCATTTGAAGTTTGCTCACCACAAGATACGCGCTGTTTCACCGACCCGGCTGCGCTGCAAACAGGGGGATACGCTGGCCTTTCATATCGATCCGTTGAAAGTGCACCTGTTTGATCGTCAATCCGAACTTCGCATACTGCAAGCCTGACCTCGACTCCATGAATACCAGAGATTGTTGCAATGGCTGATATCGTCATTCTGGGTGCAGGCGTCATGGGCAGCGCCCTGGCCGTACCGGCAGCTGTGTCCAGTGCCAATCGTGTCACCCTGGTGGGTTCACCGCTGGACGACAGCATCGTGGACAGCCTTCAGCGCACGCGCGTACATCCAGACCTGAGAACCGATCTGCCGGCTGAGATTGAGGCGTTAACCCTCTCGCAGTTAACGCAAGAGCAGCTGCAAACAGCAGACGTCATCATCATTGGTGTCAGTAGCCCGGGCATTGCGTGGGCCAGCACACTGATCAACGACGCGGCAGCCAGGCCCGACATTCTGGGCCTGGTCACCAAGGGTCTGGTTGCCAACAACCCCATGAACGCCGTTCCACTGACCTACGCAGATGCCCTGCCCGCATTACTGACGCAGGAAAACCCGGCCATCGTTGGCATCGGCGGACCCTGCATCGCCAGAGAGCTGGCGTTAGGTTTACCCACACGCGTAACCTTTGCGTCCAACCCGATTCAAAAAGCCGAACACCTGCGCAGCTTGCTCGAAACAGACTACTACCGCATCACCACACACACTCATATTGCCGCAGTTGAAGCCTGCGCTGCGCTCAAGAATTTTCTGTG
Source organism: uncultured Granulosicoccus sp. (assembly GCA_938016235.1). Classification (GTDB taxonomy): domain Bacteria; phylum Pseudomonadota; class Gammaproteobacteria; order Granulosicoccales; family Granulosicoccaceae; genus Granulosicoccus. The sequence goes on from CALLPU010000409.1 coordinate 2,805, forward strand.
CATTGGCGTCAGTGCCATGATGAGCGCTTACCCCCTGGACGATAGCCACGCCAAGAATCCGGTGGCAGCTCTGTATAATCAGGCCGTACTGGAATTGCTGATACTCAGCCGCTGGATTGCCGCAGAGGAATACGCCGCCAACAACGGCAGCGCCGTTAACGACGTGGCCTTTGATCTGGCCGGCATGGGCGATTTGCATGTCACTGTTGGGGGTGGTCGCAACAGCCGCCTGGGTACCTACCTGGGACAGGGTCGCTTGTTGGACGACATCATCAACACTGACATGGCGGGCATCACGGTGGAAGGGGTTGATACTGGACGACGACTGGCGCCAGGCCTGCACGCGGCCTGCTCGGCAGGTCAACTGAATGCCGCTGACATTCCTCTCACGCACGCCATACTTGATTGCATCGAATCCAACGCACCGCTGGATTTTGACTTCAAGTTGCTGCCTGGGTAGCTGATCAGCACGTCACAGGAAGAATCTTGACACGACGCACTCATGAAACCCAACCTGACTCATTCACAGGAACCAGTCTTTTTTACGCGCAGAGCCCGTTTATTTCCGACGTACAAAACCTTGCCACAACACAGACACGTATAACTCCATGACAACAGACATCAAAATCAAGAAACTGGGCATTGGCTGTGACCATCTCGGTCTGGACATGAAGAACGCCATTCGCGATCACTTGACGGCTCAGGGGGTAGAGGTCGTGGACATCGGTGTGAACGATGCAGACCCCGTGGATTATCCGGACATTGGCGCAAGCCTTGCGCGACGTCTGGCGGATAAGGAATTCGAGCGCGGTATTTTAGTCTGTGGCACGGGAGCCGGTATGGCCATCGCTGCCAACAAGGTATCGGGTATTCGTGCGGTATGCGTAACAGACCCCTACACTGCGGAACGCGCAGTGGCGAGTAACGATGCGCAGATTATTACATTTGGCTCGCGAATTACTGGCTCATCGGTTGCGTTGATGCTGGCCGATATCTATTTGCGCAATGAATTCCAGGGCGGCGGATCTGCACAGAAGGTGGACAAGCTCAAGGCGCTCGACGATTGACGCCAGTGACACTACAGACGCAACGAGCACGACCAGCAAAGTACGTTAACAATC
>CALLPU010000410.1 GCA_938016235.1 uncultured Granulosicoccus sp.
CGCAAAGCCGCTGTGGCCAAGAAGCCAGTTGCGAAAAAGCCTGTGCGCAAAGCCGCTATAGCCAAGAAGCCGGTTGCGAAAAAGCCTGTACGCAAAGCCGCTGTGGCCAAGAAGCCAGTTGCGAAAAAGCCTGTGCGCAAAGCCGCTATAGCCAAGAAGCCGGTTGCGAAAAAGCCTGTACGTAAAGCGACAGTGGCGAAGAAGCCGGTTCGCAAAGCGCCTGCGGCTCGTAAAACGACAGCAAAGAAGCCTGTTCGAAAGTCTACCACTGCGCGAACAGCGACTCGAAAGACCGCAAAACGAACTTGAAGTAATTTACGGCTGGCCTGACCTGTTCTTAGTGCCACCGCGAAAATCCAGGTGCTGGCCCGGATTATTCATGAATACGACCGGCAATGTCGGAATGAATCGGTTCATCAATAATCCGGGCTTGTGAGCAGCACACAGCATCTGTGAAAACTATATCCCTATACGCTTGAATCAAGGCGTTACTTTGTTTGTGGTTATTCCAGCATGGCATTCCAGAAACTATTAATGTCGCCGGCTAATCGGTGTTCATCATCTGGCCGCTGGATCTGCCACTCTTCTGGATACAGGGCCTGATAGAACGATTGATTGAATCTGTCGTCCACCAACACGACAACCCCAACATCTGTCTCGGTTCTGATCAATCGTCCCGCTGTCTGCAACACCCGCGTAAATCCCGGGTAGCGATAGGCAAAATCATAGCCATCATGCCCCTGCTCGCGATAGTGATCTGCAACTAGCTGAGTCTGGGTGTTAATCCCGGGCAACCCGGTACTGATGATAATCACGCCGATCAGCTTGTTGCCTACGTAGTCAATACCCTCGCCAAACACTCCTCCGAGTATCGCAAAACCAATTCGATGACCCGGCTCGTCGAGCTTTCTCAGTAGCCGTTGCTGCTCGGCCTTACTTTGCTCATGCGTTTGTCGCCAGGTTTCGACATCTGGCGAATCTTGCGTAAAGGCCTGGTAAGCCAGATTCAAATACGCATACGATGGAAAAAATATCAGGTAGTTACCACTTTTTCCGCCACTAACGGATTTGATCAGTGACACGAGTGCTTCCAGCGAATGCTCCCGCTTACGATAGCGGGTATCTACCCAGTCGGCGACGGCTCGATAAGAGCGATGTGGGTCAAAAGGCGATGACAATTGAATGCGCGCTGTGTCGGTGGGAAGTCCCAGCGTGTCTCGGTAGAACTGACTCGGCCGCAAGGTTGCAGAAAAAAGCACGGTGGATCTAAATCGCTGATACTGCTTGTTCAATGCATCTGATGCATCCAGACAATACAGCGTCACATCGACCTCTCTGCGTCTGCCAACCTTGTAATGCCGGGAAATACAACGGTGTTTTTCTCGAAACAATTCATTGATGGCGACGTATCGGCAAAGTGCTCTGAACAGCTCACCGGTATCGTCGGACACAGGCAACCCATCTCCCATCGCTGACACGATGGATTCAACGGCATCTGACGCCACTTTGGCGATACTACCGATCACCTCTTCACCGATACTCTCGGCCGTGTCAAGCTGGTTTGCATGCGTAAGCAAAGCTCGTGCAACACGATCCAGCGAACGAGACACCATAGGATGAGACTCTCGACAAGCCGTGGCTTCATCCTGACAGCGAATACGCGAGAGTTGCGCGGAGAACATGGATCTCGATCTATCGACCAGATTATGAGCCTCATCTACCAGCAGTAGCGCGTCTGAACGAGACTCCGAGAAATGCGGTAGCCGAACCAGCGGATCAAAAACGTAGTTGAAGTCTGCTATGACCACATGCATCCATGGCAACATCTGGAGCGCTAGCTCAAACGGGCACAACTGATGCTGCCAGGCAATCTCATCCAACTGACAGTCTTCAATGATACCGAGCGCCATCAATTCATCTCGCGCTGCAGGTAATCTGTCGAAAAACCCCAACGTCATCGGGCATCGTCCACTATCATCTCTCTCGCAACGACCATTCGAGCAAAAACAAGTCGCCTGCTTCGCTCGAATCTGGATACCGCTGATCTGTAAACCGGCGTCGTGCATCTGATTCAGTGACTGCAACGCGCTGAGCCTGCCCGCAACTTTGGCAGTCAGATAAATAACCTGATTAATGGTACTTTCGCCCAACATTTTGCCGGCGGGAAACATCGCGCTGATGGTCTTGCCAATTCCCGTTGGCGCTTCACACATGAGCGCCTGACCGTCGCGAGCTGCTCGATACACCGCAGCCGCCATATGGCGTTGCCCGGGACGAAACTCACCATGAGGAAATTTCAGGCTTGTGGCGCTGAGTTTCAACCTGTCGCGACGCTCTTCCACTCGTTGCAACCATCGAACAAACTGTATTAGTGCCGTAGTAGCGTGGAGCGTTAAGGCTTCACGACTGAGCTGGCGTACCTCCGAGGATTTGCTGTCTGCACGAATGTTAACGTGAAGAAGCTCCAGCTCTAACGGGTCTGCATTGGGGGATTTACTCTCGGTACTCGTCAGGAAAATGAAGCCATAGAGCAGCAGTTGCGCCCACTGCAAGTCTCGCTGACCTTCCGGCAGGTGCTCGGCAGGAACCAGAGTGGTCTTGATCTCCGTCAATCGACGACGATTGAGGTCGACAATATCAACGCGCCCAACCAATTCAACACTAGTGGACTCCACGGTACACAAGCAAGACAACGTGGTTTCCACACTGACGCCAGCCTCATCATCAGGCCCAGCGCTATCAGGCTCTGTGTTCTCGCTTATCCCACCACACCGTTTCGCGCTTTCACGACGCGCAGTTTCAAGCGCGTGTCGTTGAATTTTCTGGTGCGTCCGTATCCCTTCGCGAGAGCTTGGAGCCGCAACACCCGGTGGCATGAGATCGCCTGTACGGCAGGAGAATTCAGCAAGGCGGGTAACCGAAATTCTGATCGGTGCCTCGGGCATCACTGAGGCGATGCCGTAAAGGGTGTGCCCCAACGCACATTGACAACGCGACAGGGAATTCGCCATTCTGCAAAGTACTGCATCCAGCGTCGCTGGTTCTGCTGAAGCGTATCGCCGGGACCTTTTATCTCGATGAACTCATAACCGCCGTCTTCCCGGAACAGCACAAGATCAGGAAAACCCGTTGTGTTTTCTCTCGGATCCTGCAGGAGTCGTGTGAACAAAACCTTCCAATGCTCTGCCGGCACGAATTGCAGCGCCAGTGACAACAATTCTTCAGACAAGCGCCCCCAGCGCACCAGAGGATTGGCCTTACCCCGGTGCTCTGAATATCCGTGCATTACCCGAGCACAAAACTGCAATGAATTATCCAGCTCCGTGAATCGCGCAGCCAGTAAATCAGCTCGTTGTATCCTGAATTCGGGTTCATAGAAATCGGAAGGAGCCGACTGAAACGGATTAAAGAACACCCCTCGCACAGGATGAAAAATGATATCCCAGATAAACAATCCCAACACACTACTCACCAAGGCATTCTCTGTGTAGTAGCACGACCCGAAGCGTGAATAGAATGAACGCGCTGCAAACTCCACACGATCATCACAGGGCTTGAGGGTCAATCGGGTGGTATCAGGGCGGAAGTGAGCCGAGCGCACGGCTTTCATTCCTCGCGCTTTGTCAACTTGTGTTTTCAGTCGACAAGCCACGATCTGTTCAGCATCATTCACGGGTTGATGCACCATTTCATGGGCCAATGTCGCAGCCAACTCCAGCATTCCCTGCTTCATGTGAATACGCACCAGCCGTTCACGAGCCGGTGGATGCTTCGACTCGCGATAGAGCTCAGAAGCTCGATCCAGGTAACCCAGTCTCTCCAGTTGACGAGCAATGCGGTTGCGAAAACGATCCAGCCGACGATCCAGATGCCTGTCCCCTGGCAATGGCTGGGGGAGCTGGCTGACAAGCCACTCCAGCGGTTCGTGTTGCCTGTGATCAATGGTGTCGTAAAGTGCTTCGCATTCGAAATAGCGTAGATGCGCATCCAGTTGATCCCGGTTAGAGAAGGCTCGATTGTCAGGGTCTATCCGGTAGTCCTCGTATCGAACCGTCCCAAGCTCCCGTAATACGAATTCGCTGCTGTCTTGATACAAATTACCAAAAAAACATAACGTGAAAACGACCCAGTGCTGATGCCCCCGGACTGTGACCCATTCATCGGCGCACTGCAACGTACGCACATATTCAGCCTGACGCTGCGGTTGTGCATTGAGTAACTGATCCACCAGATCTGCTCTGGAATGGGAAGCCGACATGTCTTGCGCAATCAGTTTGTGTATTTCAGGCTTTGTGAAGGCTGCCAGCAGCACCGACAGCGACTCGGGTGGTTGATCGCTAGCCAGTTGTGTTTTCGCTAACGCAGCGCGTGCGCAAGATACGGAGGAAATTTCCGGGTAACTTAGCTTACCAACACGAAAAACTGATCCCTTACGAGTCAGCAGCCGAATATACAGTTGTTGGCTGCTAATATCGCTGTCGCACAGTTGCGTATACCAGGCGGTCTCAGCGTCCGTGAGTAAATCACTGTAGGTTCTGTGCACGAATCCCGCAAGCGAGTGGAAATTGGCCAGATAATAGTCGCTGGCTAGTGCGTCAGAACTCCCAATAGGCATGATGCGAGGTGTATTGATGACCCTTTTGAATCGGCGTACGTTTGTCAAAAACTGTGTGCTGGCGGCAACCTTGCCCACTGCCCTGTCTGGCGTTCCATTCTCCATGGCCGCAGAACCAGCCACTGCCTCCGATGATACTACGGGGAAAAACGACTGCCATCCATTGTTGAGCCACCGTCTTCGACTCTTGATGTCTCCTGATAAACAAGCGCTGTGTGACCAACACGCCGGAAAAGTACTGCTACTGGTCAACACGGCCAGTCAATGCGGATTCACGCCACAATTTGAAGCCCTTGAAACATTGAACCGGCAATACGCCGAAAAAGGCTTCACCGTGTTGGGATTCCCGTCGGATGATTTTCGCCAGGAGCTTTCAACAGAGCAGGAAGTTGCCGAATTTTGCGAAGTCAATTATGGCGTAACCTTCCCCATGTACCAGAAAATCGGAGTGTCTTCGGGCAACGCACATCCGTTGTACCGGGACTTGGCTGCCGCTACCGGTCGGTATCCAAACTGGAACTTCAACAAATACCTGGTGGACAGAGAGGGTCGGGCCGTTGAATATTTTGGGTCTGGCGAACAACCTCTCGGTGAGCGGATGATTCAGGCCATAGAGTCACTCCTGTAGTTCATTTCCCTGATGCGTTACCGTTAATCTTGAAGAACAAATGACCTACACT
>CALLPU010000411.1 GCA_938016235.1 uncultured Granulosicoccus sp.
TGCAGTAGGTTTCACTATCTTCACGGTGGTGCGTGATTAGGATTTAATTCTTGTAACGCAACAACTGAACGATCACGCAACAGATAAACCGCGAAACAGCTGCCTGACGCTGCAACTGCACGCACAGCGATCAAAACAGTAATCTACAAATACGGGGGCTCAATGCACCGACATGATTGAACGATGCACCAGATAGATTGTCTGCTTCCTGCAGCACTCCCCACAAATTGCACCTGAATCGCCAAAGCTCAGAATCCAAAAAAGCGACGGGCATCACTAAACTACACCTCTGACTTTGTACGGGTCAACGCTTACTTGCCTGTGAATAGCGTATTTAGTGTTGTACATTGGGCCCACTTCAGTTGCTAATACCCTCCTCACCAAGCGCATTCTTACAGAACGAACAGATTAGGCAACACAAGACAACCCAGTCACTCCCACTCCAGTTCGATATAAGCCTTCGTGATGTTGGTGAAGTGCTGAGTGTCGCGCAGCAGCCATTCCCCTGCAGAGTCAATCGCTCCAGGCTCAAGCACTTGCGACAGCGTCTTGCCGTCTGAAATGGCTTTTTTTACTGATTTTTTCAGCGTTTTCAAATAATCCCACTGTGGATTCACGGCATCGCGCCAAGCCGATGGACGACCGTGACCGGGCACAACATACGGGTAGTTGGCAGCGTTGAGCTGCTCAAGAACATTTAACCAACCAGTCAAACTTCCATCCAAGGACGGCATCCGCTCCACGAAAATCAGATCAGACGCCCACAACGTTTCGGTGTTTCTATCGTAAACACTGAGGTCATTGTCGGTATGGCCCACGGCATGAGCAACCAACTCAAGCTCTCGATTGCCCAGATCAATCACCAGCGAATCCTCCACAACCGTATCTGGAACCCCAAACGCCTCAGGGCTTGTACTTTCCATCAGATCTGCAAATCGCTCTATATAGAAAACGGATCGCTGCGCCACGGCCCTGATGTAATGATGATGCGCAATGGTATGCGTTGCCTCAGCAAAGACACTGGCGCCAGCCACATGGTCCGGATGAAAATGCGTCAGGATCAGATAATCAATGGGCAGATCGGTGATTTGACGAATACGTGACATCAGCGTTCGTGCAGCCACAGCGCTGCCACCGGGGTCGATCACTGCAACACTGTGATCACCCACAATGAAGCCTGAATTACCGATGTCACCGTGATTTTCAGGCAGCATTTCTTCATGCCTGCCCACATGTACAAACAGGCCAGGTTGAAATTCCTCCATCGGGTAATCACCCTCCGGCAATAGCCGCTCCGAGCCGACGCTAATCCGAGGTAGCAGCGCCATCATCATGACCAACAGACCCACAAGGCTTACGCAAAGCGGCGAGCATCTGGGTACAACGGCGTACGTGGATGGCTTGACTTTCATCGTCCTTCACAACAGGCTTGATCCTGACGACTATCAGGACAGAGACGCAATCATCATGACACGCTCACCTCGTTTGGCACAACGTAGTATCAGAAATGCGCTGTCCTTAGTGCTATCGCTATGCGCCATGGCGGCAGCGAGCCCGGCCACCAGCTTCGATCAACTCTCGGAAGCACAGGCGCTCATCTACGATACCAGCCATCTGGCCAACACCCGCAAGGGGCAGGTTCTTGAGTACCGCTATACGCGCACTGACGCAACGGTCACCGAAGCGCAGGACAGCGCAACGCTGCTGATAAAAGAAACGGGGGAAGGCGACCGGCGTGATGTTGAGGTGGAATTTCTAACAGGTGAACAACACATGCCATTACCCCCATTTACCGGCTATCGTGGCAACCCAATGATCATCGCCATGCTGGAGCACATTGCCCAGGGCATCGGCGCAGAGACCGGCGGCGGTGTGTTGTATTTCAGAAATCGTATTCGTGATGCTCTGGCCAACGAATCCTTGTCGATAGAATCAGCCAAAGCGGTTTACAACGACACCACAGTTAACACCGATATCCTGCGCTTCAAACCGTTCACCGAAGACACCTACCTGAAAGGCAATCCGGTTTTTCGTGACGCCGAGTTCGTCATCAGTCTGAGTGACGCGGTACCGGCAGGGCTTCTTATGGTCAGCATTACCGCGACGGATGGTAACGACGATTTCTCACGCCAGTTGGCATTGCAATAAACCCGTAAAACCCATTATCCCACCGGGTATCGGCTCGGGATATTCCAAAGAGACAACTCATGAAAACGTTCCAACCTCGACAGTATTTGTCAGCCGTTGTCCTCGCGCTGGCCGTGCTGCTAACAACCGCAGCGAACGCGGATGACGAGATGAAAAAACACGAATACCCGACTGCCGTCATCGCTGATTACGTACTGGGCTGCATGGCGGCAAACGGCAACAGCTACGAAGCACTTCACCAATGTTCCTGCAGCATAGACTTCATACGCGAACGCTTGACCTTCGCTGAGTACGAGCAAACCCAAACCGTTATGCAGGTGCAGCTGGACAGGGGGCAACGAGGCATGTTCTATCGTGACTCTAACTGGGCCAAAAGCCGTGTAGAAGCGCTGCAGAAAATCCAGGCGGAATCGACGTTGCGATGTTTCTAGGACGCTGACTTGCACACCAGATTATTTGTGCTTGGCTCAGGAAACAAACAAGTTACCCCGTCGGTTTCTTGCCTGAAAACAGGCAATTACGGGTAGCAACTGGCAGTGCCACCTTCAGGAACCGTCGAGGCTACTGAGTGGACTTTTCATATTCATTGCCTTTGGAATCTATGGCTATAACCTGGAGAGACTTGGCCTCAACGTCTGAGCTGAATGCCAGGCGCACCACCGGGTTTTCACTCATGGAAAAGTTGGTCTCGATATTCATCATGTCCACACCATCCAGTTGCGCCTTGATGGTGTTGACGAAAAAGGCAGGAATGTAGTTCCGCGAAACCTGATCGAACTGCATTCCGGAATTGTTGGGGTGGCTGATCTTGATCACCGCTTCGGAACGCGGCAAATCATCAGCACTGTCTATCTCGTGGAGCATCAGCTGCATCTTACCGGCACGCGCCATGGCAGCATCCATATCTGCCAAGGCAGGTGCAGAACAGCCCCCGGATGCCTTGACGAAGCGTTCAGTCATGTGCAGTTCACCGTTAGACAACTGCCCCACTGCCCGCACATGCGTGTATTCATTGATGCGGATGCGAGTCTCCAGCGACTCCCAGAAGCCGGCCTCTTCCGTAAACGTGAAAATCCCTGCCAGCGGCAACGGGTTCTGATCCACGAAGAGATACAACTGTTCGATTCTTCGCCCTTTATCCATCGAATGAATGGTGACGGGCACGGTTGCCGCATCATGCGCACGCTTCGGCGCATCCAGAGACAACACGGTATCACCGGCTTCTATGTGGACATCACCGAAATAGGACTGCTTCAGTTGAGACCATCTGTCCTCTTCAGCCTGAAGGCTCATTGAACACATCAGCGCCATTACGGCGATGAGCGCTAAAACCAGCCTGTTCAGGCTACCGGAATGTAAAAGTTTTTGGTTCTCCATTGCATTGTTCCTCGTTGATACTGAGCTCACCAGCAGGGTTCGCCGCACGGTGGATGCTGTTACAAGCAGCCACTACAAGCCAGTAATCTGCCAGGACTGCTCGAATCGCTGACTTTTCGAATCGGTAGCCGTTAGCGTCAGTGTGCCACTCTCTCTTGGCTGGAAATTGAAGCCTAGCACCGGGTCCTGGCTCAATGAAAAGTTGGTGTCCAGTGTGAACAATGGCGTGCCGTTGAACTCTGCTGACATCGTGTGAATATAATGCGCTGGAATGTAGGTTCGCGTGAACTGGTCGAACTGCATGCCGCTTGCGTTGGGATGAACAATTCGGATACGAGCCACAGCCGGTACTTTCGGGTTCAACAACTGCTCCACACCGCCGGTAAAGTTACCCAGCAGCGTGGCGTCCGACCGGTCGTAACTGCTGGGCGGTGCAGAACACCCACCAACAGCTTTGATATAGGCACTGGACATGTGCAGCGAGCCGTCGTTCAGTTCGGCGACAGCCCGCATATGACTGTATTCGTTGATTCGCAGCTCAGTGTCAATCGTATCCCAGCCCTGCTGAGACGTGAACTCGAAGGTGCCCGCCACGGGCAGCGGGTTATTGTCGACGATCAGGAAAAGTTTGGTGATGTGGCGCGCAGCATCCTGTGGCTCGATGGCGCGCACGGTAATGGGAACTCTTGCGCCATCGAAGGCACGGCCCGGTGCTTCAAGCCCTATGACACCAGAATCCTCGGTAATTGCTTTTTCGCCGAACAGTTGCAACCGTATCTGCTCCCATCGATCCGTAGCTGAATCTGCCGCAGCACCGGCAGCCAAAGCGTTGGAACTGATACTCAGAAGGATGGCGAACAAGCCAGCGAACAACTTGAGGCAAGCGGTGGATAGTATCGGCGTACAGCGACTACGTGTTGACATGAACTACTCCAATATTCACACTCGCCAGCAGCGGCAAGCAACTCTCACCTGATAACAGCTGACAGTTAGCACAATAGTAATGGAGACTCAATGCCTCTTTGCACCCATAGCGCGTCCGAACCCCATGATTAAGGGGTTTTTCAGACAATTAACCGCACTCGCGATGCCACTGTGACAGCGCGCGGCCAATGGATTTTTGCAGCAATTTTTGCAAGCCTGGTCATTGCTCTTGCAGCATTGCATTTTTATCAAGGGTTACCGGCGTCGAATTACGTCAGCGCAATGGCGTCAGGGCAATACGAACAAGCCGGCGAGTACTTGCTGGAGGAAGTTGAGAAAGGCAATCCACAGGCTCAAAATGCTCTGGCAAACCTCTACTACCTTGGCCTGGGACGTGAAGCGGATTTTCGGCGCGCAGCTGAGCTTTACCATACTGCCGCAAAGCAAGGGTTTGCCGCTGCCCAGCTCAATCTGGGCCACCTGTACAAGCAAGGCCTTGGCGTAATCAAGAACGCCGAGCGCGCCTTCGGTTGGTACACACACGCCAACATTGCAGGGAGCCCCTGGGCAGAGTACTACCAGTCACAGATTTCAGTAGAACTGACGCTCACGCCTTTGCAAATGTCTGAAGCTAAAAAGCGTTGGCTCAAACTGGACGCGCTATCTGCGGAGCCATTATGAGCCACGCACGCTCAGACAGAAATCCCGAGCACACAGCCAGTGATTATTATCCTCAGGTTTGGTTGTTACTGCTTAGCGTACTCACCTTCTGCATGTACGTTGCCTGGGATCTGCGGGTGTTCAACCTGGTTTTGTCAGTTGATCGAAGCTACATGGCTTCACTTACCATCGCACTGGTTCTGCTGGCAACGGCGCACTGCGGCTGGCACGTGCTGCACTGCTCCAGACGGATCAAGCAGGCTCAAGCCTGGCTACAACAAGGGCCAGGCACGTCACGGAACAACGCACCGGCGGGTCTGTTTATTCATCAATTCGTGCAGGAACTGGACGATGTGGCCCACGAGCAGCATCGCGCCTCTGATGACGACGCTATTGTCGAGATTCACGCAGACCGAGCCAGAGGCCCTGTTGACCTGGGCTGGTTCTTCGTCGACCTTGCGGTCCGGCTCGGCCTGTTGGGTACCATCATTGGATTCATCCTGATTTTTGCTTCACTGTCCGAGCTTGACA
>CALLPU010000412.1 GCA_938016235.1 uncultured Granulosicoccus sp.
GATATGCATATCGGAGCTGCGCATCTGGGACCTAAACTACGCGATCTGGGTGTGTTGAAAGACGATGATCTGTTCATGGTGTCATCTGATCATGGAATGTCGAAGTCGCGCCGCGGGAGGTTATTCCAGCATTTCCTGGACGTGAACAAACTTGAAGCGAGTTGTGTCACGCATCTGGGCAACAATGAGTGGAGCGATGTGAAGATGGCCGCGAAACACGGGTTTGCTTCACAGCTGTGCCCCTGTGCCAATTTGAATCGCTATGAAACTTTGCTGGCAGACCTGGAAGATTCAAGCGCAGCGCTTGAGGAAATGGCTACTGCAAGCCGTAACACGCGATTGCAGTATGGTTCTGGAGGCGCACTAACCGAAGACAAGCTGTCGAACGATGATGAGGCATTGGCCGGTATCGCTTCATCGGTTGCTGGCCCTGTTCTGGTGTCCTTCGTTCTGTGGGCCCTGCAGCGCTGCAGGGAAGAGTCAATCTCGACGGTTCGTTTTTTAACCCGCGACGGTGAGCTGCCGTATCTCATTGCCAAGGCTCTTCCGGCCCACATAACGCACGGCCTCGATCTTGGCATGCTGGAGGTCAGCAGACGCTCATTACTGCTCCCGGCGGCGTCTGTCATTGATCTGGATAAATGGTTGGAGGTGGGTCTGGAGCCGGGCGCGTTTCTCAGTCAGCATCACGAGCGACTTGACGCCAGTCAGGTGGTTGCACGCGTTGGTTTATCCTTTTTCAAGCACGCTGACCTGTTGAGCCAATACGGTATCAACAATCCGGACGAACCTTTGGGCAACGACGGGTTACGGTGCTGGAAACGTGCCCTGAAGTCTGAAGCCGTCCAGCAGCAGATTCGACAGGAGAGTCAGCATCGCCTGATCTCCACCAGCGCGTATTTACGGCAGAATCTGCCCACCATGAGCGATAAGCGCGTTGCATTGATTGATATCGGCTGGACCGGGCAACAGGCTGCCATGCTCAGCGCCTTGATACGACAGGAAGGTGGCTGCGATCCACTGCACTTGCACGTAGGCCGGTTGCGGTCGCGCCCGCTGATTGTGCAAGCTGATGTGAATGCCTGGTTGTTCGACGAGCGCGAACAGCGCTCTCCGGTGGAGAATCCTGTGGCATTGTTCGAAAGTTTCTGCGTAACCACGTCTGGTGGTGTCGATCGATATCGACTGGAACCCGATGGCACCGCTAAAGCGGTGAGACGCGCCCAAAATCACCAATCGAGCGTCGTATCCTGGGGGCAACCGGGGTTACGTCATTGCGTTCTGGACTTTGCGCGCCGGGCAGGGCAGCTTATGAATACGATGAAACCGGAGACATTGCGTGCCACCAGCGAGCAGCTGTTAGTCACCTTCTGGGAAAATCCCAGCTGGCACGAAGCAAAGAAGTGGGGTGCATTCCCCTACGAGCAGGATCAGACTGGCCAGACCATCAAGCAGTTGGCTAACCCTTACAATCTGACGCAGTTAAAATCGCGGCTGGGAGATACCTATAGTGGAATCGACTGGAAGGCAGGGTCTGTAATGCTCTCGCCCAGTCCCATGCGCCAACTACTGCAGATGCGGGAAAAAATCCGCAGACGATAGCGGGCACGGCAGGGATGTACTCGACCCTGTCACCTGTGTTGCCCCAGTCTATTGTTGACTTGACTTGACTTGACTGCAGCTGGCTAAAGCACAGTGGGTTCAATGTGCAGTTGAATACCAAAGTGTTCCATGACCGACTCGGCAATCTCGTTGGCCAGACTCAAGAGTTCGTCTCCAGTACCTTGCTGATGATGAACCAGCACCAGTGACTGCATGTCGTGCACTCCAACATTCCCTCGGCGTATGCCCTTGAAGCCAAGATTTTCGATCATCCAGGCGGCAGATACTTTAATGCCTGCACTACCGGCGTCGTAGGTCACGATGCCTGGGTGTTCTTCAGTCAATTGATTGGCCTGCGCTCTGGACACTACGGGGTTGTGAAAAAAACTACCGGCGTTAGGCAGTCTTGCAGGGTCCGGTAACCGTGCTTGACGGGTAGCGATAACCGACTCACTGATTTGCCGGGCATCCGGTTGCGTAATGCCACGTGATGACAGATGCGCCGCCAGGCTTGCGTAGTCGTGATGCAGATCGTGGCAGTTGCCGAGTTCAAATTCGACCTCGGTAATCACATATTGATTGGCATGCTTTTTAAAAAAACTGTGACGGTACGAGAACTCACAATCGCTTTGAGTAAACTCGCGCCATTGCAGTGAGTCAATATGCAGGGCTTGAACCCGTGTTAGCCTGCTTTGCAGCTCGACGCCATAAGCTCCGATATTCTGTACCGGCGCTGCGCCAACCGAGCCTGGAATCAGGCTGAGATTTTCCAGGCCACGAAGGTTTTTCTCGAGCGTATCGGTGACCAGATTGTGCCAGGGTACACCGGCACTGGCCGTAACCCGTGTGAGATGCTCGTTACCGGCCGGATCGTACTGGATATTTTGATTGGTGAGCTGAATCGTTAGCCCGGGCAGGTTACGGGTAAGAACAATGTTACTGCCACCGCCGAGGATAAACACCGGCCAGCCTCGGGACTGTGCATAGGATAGCGCCGCAACCAGCTGCTCGTTGGAACCAGACTCAATGAAGTAATCCGCTGTCTGTGAGAACCCGAGCGTATTCAGGGCTTGCAACGGTTTGTCACGTTCAATGCGCAGTTCAGCGTCGGTATTCAATGGATGAGTGCGCCCTTGTTGGTGCTCTTCAGTTTTTCTCAAGCGGAAGATTTGTCGCCGAACCGATGGCCGAGAGTATTCCAGTAACCGAGCAGGGTGGCTGCTCTGGTCACCAGAAGCACATGATAACTCAGCCACACACCGTGATTCCCCATAACGGGCACCAGCAGCGTTGATGTGATGCCAAAGACCAGAAGCGATACGATCATGCCGTTGCGCATGGCAGCCGTTTCCGTCGCACCAATGAATATTCCATCCAGTAAAAAACTCCAGATGCCTATCACCGGTGCCAGTATGACCCAGGGTAACCATTGGCTGGCTACCGCTTGCACGGCAGGGTCAGGGCTGATGATTGCAATGAGCGAATCTCCTGCAATCAGAAAGAACAGAGCAAACAGGCCTGCTGTGATACATCCCAGGCTGATTGAGGCTCGCACGGCTTTGCGGAACAGCAGGCGGCTTTTTCGGCCTACGGCATATCCAGTCAAGCTTTCGATAGCGTGGGCGTAACCATCCATGCAGTACGAGGCAAAGTGCACGAGGTGAAGCAGCACCGTATTGACAGCGAGCGTCATCACACCCATGTCACTCCCCAGGGCTGTCATCCAATAGAATGCCAGCGTCAGGCAGAGTGTCCTGATGAACAGGTCGCCACTGATCGTGAAATATTTCTTGCACTCCGCAGGGTCGAATAACCATTGACGATTTATTCCCTGTTTCAAACCAAGGGTTATAGGACCTCTGGCCAGATACAAGCCGTATCCGACAGTGACGTATTCGCTGATGAGTGTGGCGTAAGCAACACCTGCTATCCCCAGTTGGGTGTACTTGAAGAAGCCAATGGTGAGGATGATATTCAGCAGGTTGAGGAGTAGTTGGAGCAGCAAGACCTGTCGCATCTTCTGCAGTCCGATCAGCGCGCCCAGAACCACGTACAACATGAGCGTTGCCGGAGCGGAGTAAATTCGAATATTGAAGTATTGTGCGGTGAGCTCTTTCCAATCGTTCTGATCGGTCAGGAACACCAGGCCTGCGTGCAATATCGGCTGTTGCAGTACGATGAGCACAGCACCCAGCAGGCCTGCAATACACAAAGCTCGAATAGTGATCCTGCCGGCGTTATCAAGCTCGTTGGCACCAAAGGCCTGAGCCACGAGACCACCGGTGCCCATGCGCAGGAAACCGAACACCCAGTAAATACTGCTGAAAAGAATAGCGCCAACCGCGGTAGCCGCAACCCATGCGGGCGATCCCATACGAGCCATTACGGCCGTATCGACAATACCAACCATGGGCACCATGCTGTTCGACAGCATGACCGGGATAGACAGGCGGAGCAGGTACCTGTGCCACTGGGCTGAGCTTGCGTGTTCTGAAATCACTCGCGAAGAGTACACAGTTGCGTTGCGCAACGGTACGTTGTGTCAGCCAGTGTCGTTCAATCCTCTGGCATCCAGATGGGAGTGCTGGGTTGGCAACCTCGCCGGGCACTGGCCTATCTGATTGGGCGGATCATGACCTAGGAGGTGGGTCATGAACAAACCCGTTGCAGTTTAACGGATCAGATAATCGGGAGCGCCCGTGTGAGCAAGGTACGCTGACGCTGCTCGGGAGACGTACTCTCCCGAGCGCTCATGTCCAGGCTGGTATCAGGCTGTTTTAGCGTTCTGCACCAAAGAGAGGTTAGCTTTGTTGTTGGGTCTGCCAATGCAGTCGTAAACAATGCCAGCTTCCAGCATCTGCTCAGGGTCATACAGGTTACGACCATCAATGACCAATGGCTGGTTCAGACCTTTCTTGAGTACCTCAAGGTTCGGGCTTCGGAACTCACGCCACTCTGTATTGATCAGCAGCGCATCCGTGCCATCCACGGTATCGACGGCGGTGCCGACCAGCTCAAGGCGCTTCTCATCAGGATAGAAGTGGCGCATCTCTTTCATGGCGACAGGATCGTAGGCTCGCACCGTACCACCGTGTTCGAATATGGATTCGATCAGAACACGGCTTGGTGCTTCGCGCAGATCATCGGTGTTGGGTTTGAACGACAATCCCCAAACCGCAAACTTCTTGCCTTCGATATTGTTGTCAAAGTGCTTCATCAGCTTTTCAAACAGTACGTGCTTCTGGCGATCGTTGACGTTGTCTACGGCTTGCAGCAGTTGAGCTTCGTAGTTGTTCTCGCGTGATGTTGCAATCAGTGCCTTCACGTCTTTGGGAAAGCACGAACCACCGTATCCACAGCCCGGATAGATGAAGTGGTAGCCGATGCGCGGATCGGAACCAATACCGACCCGTACATCTTCGATATCGGCACCCAGACGATCAGCGATGTTGGATAACTCGTTCATGAAGCTGATCTTGGTGGCCAGCAGGGAATTGGCCGCGTACTTGGTCAGCTCTGATGACTTGCGACTCATGAAGATCAGACGATCACGACGGTTACGGCAGAAAGGTGCATACAACTCTCGCATGACCTCGGTAGCATACTCGTCGTCTGTTCCGATGACGATGCGATCGGGCTTCATGAAGTCTTCGATGGCTGCGCCTTCTTTCAGGAATTCCGGGTTCGAGATAACCGCGTAATCAATTTTTTCGCCGCGAGCTGATAACCCTTCAGCGATGACCTTCTCAACCATGTCGCCAGTGCCTACAGGCACGGTAGACTTGTTCACCACGATTTTGCGGTCGTTCATGCGATCAGCAATCGTTTTGGCAACAGCGGCAACATACTGCATGTCTGCTGAGCCATCTTCTCCAGGAGGTGTGCCCACCGCGATGAACTGAACTTCACTGTGGCTCACCGCTTTGTCCATGTCGGTGGTGAAATCCAGACGCTCGGCTTCCACGTTGCGCTTGATGACGTCGTCCAGGCCTGGCTCGAAGATGGGAATGATCCCTTTCATCAGGTTAGCGACTTTGGTTTCGTCCACGTCCACGCACAGCACGTCGTTACCGACGTCTGCGATCAAGGCCCCTGTGACCAGACCTACATAGCCAGATCCGTAAATCGTTACTTTCATTTTATGTCCTGAATGTTGACGCTGTCGGCTAGCGATGCGTCGTTCGCCGCATGAGGAAGACTTCGGCAAGCCAATGGGAAATTGTAAATGTTTTGGTTCAATACTGTGGCGGCGTCGTGATCCGAGATTACCGTGAATTTTACCGTTCTGATTCAACAGTACTGCGCAAAGCATGCCAGCCGGTCCAACCGCCCAATTTTTGACAAATCTACTGCTAGTGGTTAACTGTGGGGCGGATTATAAGCGTTCGGTACGTAATACAAGGTGAGCAATGGTCAACATTCTGTTGTGCGGTGGGCGCTATTGTTGTTGAAGTGTGATGCGCCGCTAATTGTGGGAGTCGCCACCAGCATCTCGCGTTTCCCGGGCGGGCCTGGTCGTTTCTCCACGGTGAAACCCGACGCTATCATGGCGCGCCGCACAGACCCCTTGGCCGAGTAGGTACTCATCCGCGCGCCCAATGCCATGAGGGGGTAAATGGCGGCAAAGAAATCGGGTGACCAGCACTCGGGGTTGGTGTCTGGACTGAATGCATCCAGATACACGGCATCAAACAGCCGATGCCCATAGTCAGCAGACCCGGGATGGGCGGTTCCAGGTTGTGCTGTCCCGGGTAGCGTTGTTCCGGGTTGCGGAGTTCCGGGTAGCGCTGTTCCGGGTAGTGCTGTTCTGGGTAGCGCCGAGTCAGACAGTTTCGGGCCCGACTCGGTGAAATGCGCGCGTGTCAGTGTCAGTGATGATGCGTTGCACCAGTGGATGGTCACGGATACGTTGTCAGCCAGTTTGAGAACGCTCTGTTGAGGGCAGTTGGAAGCCCGTGATATACCGCTCTCAGACCCATTGTCACTGGATTTGAGTTCGTCTCGAACAGCCTCCAGAGTATTCTTCATGCCAACGGCTATTGCGGGGTGTCTCAGGAAAGGACCATAGTTCACCGTCAAGGCAGTATCCAGAACGCTGAAATCATTTTCAAAGGAGTGAAACGCAAGGGCGGTGCCTTGCTCGATGGCAACATCAGCGCTCATCAGTGCATTCAGCCCCAGGCCAAAGCCTATTTCCAGCACGCTGGTGGGCCTGCCTGCCCGTAGGCGTTCGGTGACGCCGGAGGCATCCAGAAACACATGCTGCGCTTCTGTCACCGCCCCGTTTGTGGAGTGGAAGGTTTCGTTGTACCGCTGGCTAAAGCGGGTGTGGGAGCCATCGGCCGTGGTGATGACGCTCATGTCGGAACACTATGGATAAGCGAAGCAGGGAGCGAGGATCGATTGCGATTGATATAACCGTCCCTGGGCGCTGGTAATGACCGGAGGTGCTGGGGCGGGGAAATCAGGGGAAAGGTTGGTTGATCGCAGGAAGGCAAGGCGTCAATCAGCAGCCGTTCATGCGTTCTCTGAGCAACTCGCAGCGCGCGAAGTAGCCTTCGGTGCTTCTTGGCATGGGAACGCGTGCTCTGGCTATCCAGTTGATGAGGTTGCGTCCGGCGATCAGGGTTTTCTGGGCTTCTTCCATGACATAGCTGCAGTCGCGCGAGCAACCGGGCTGGATGCGAGGCTCAACCTGACCCAAGGCCTCACCGGCAGCCACGAATCGCGGCCAGATATCAAAAATGCATACATCACTCTTCATGGTTTCGCATTCGTGCTTGGCCGCTGTGGCATAGGCATCGACCAGTGGGGCGATTTCGCTGAATTCGGGGCGACAGCAGTACAGCGCCTTCACGTGGCTGGCCAGCTTGTCGATATTGGCCATGGCCTGCGCCACCTTGATGAAACGGGATTCGTAGTAGGCGGTGATGGGTAGCGTGAAGGCGCGGAATGGTTCGCCCCACAGCTCGTCAATGCCTTCTTCTCCACTGAAATGGCGAACATCGCGCCCCAGTTCCAGTGCCTCTTTGAAATAGTCGCCACAGGCTTTCATCAATTCGTTGTCTCGACTGATCCTGACGCCTTTTTCTTCCAGCTCCACGATGGCGGTGAAGATATCGGTTGCCCGATTGAACAGAGCGCCAGCCAGCATGGCGGCGTTGACACGCTTCATGGCCGGATCGGTCTGATTCAGATAATAGGCTCTGGCTGTGTCCAGGCGATCTCCCGGCGTGTTGATACCGGGTTCAGTGTGATGGAATGCGCGGCGGGTCAGGTGATCGATGAGCGTCTTGCGAGATGCCAGTGACTCTTCCAGGGGCGGGTAGTAGCGAACCCAGTAGCCGTGGAAGTAGATGTAGTCCGAACCATCAACGGTACGCCGCTCGCCGTTGTCTGGCTGCACCGAGGTCTTGGCGAACAAGGTGGGGCGGACAGATTCTGTGGAGATACTCGATGCCGGGGCAATGCGCATGTAATACCGATGTAACAACTCGAGAGGCGGCAGTATAACGAGATGGTTAGGTAATGCATGCGCATTCAACCAATTTTTCACGATTGGTTCGCAAGTGCTTCTCGATGACACCAGCGCGGATAGCGAGCGTCAAATCGAGCAGTTTCGGGTAAGTTTCTGAAAACACGAAAGTTGCTGGATTGGGGGCAGCGTGGATCGCTGAATTTCTTCCAACATTACAGTGGCGCGCCCCGGCACGTCGTGTCGCTCACTGGACAGGGGAGTCGGCTTCCGCAACAGGCCGTTCTCAACTGACGATCCGCATCAGACCGTCTTCAACAGGCCGTTCGAAACAGGCCGTTCACAGCGCGACGTGATCAACGGGCAGTGCTGCAGATCAGACCGGTTTTTTCGCTATGACGATTGCTCGGTGCGGTCTCGGGTGCCCCTCTACGGTGAGACGATCATCCTGCGTATCCAGTGCCTGAGCCAGGGAGTACGACGGCATCCAGCTGGTGGAACGCTGTTCCCGGATACTCGTGACGTCGACAGACACGGTTTGCACTTGCGTGAATCCGGCTTCGTCTACCCAGCGCTCCAGCCGGGCAAGGGAGGGCAATTCGTAGATGTTACGCATGTTCGCGTATCGACCTTCAATCTGCAGCCCGACATCGTCGCCTTCGGTACCCGGGACCACAAGAGTCTCGATAATCAGCTCGCCACCAGAACACAAGGCCTGTTTGAGTTGTTCCAGATGCTCGTAAGGGTTGCGACGGTGATACAGCACGCCCATGGAAAATACGGTATCAAACGCGCCCATGTTGGCCGGCATCGCCTCCATTGGCAGTGGTAGCAATTGCAGCGCTGGATCTGGCCAGTAATGGTGTAATGCCTGAAATTGCTTGAGGTACAGCAAGCTGGGGTCAATGCCAATGACCTGGCTGGCTCCGGCGTGGCGCATTCGCCACAGGTGGTAGCCATTGCCGCAGCCCACATCCAGTACCAGCCTGTTTTCCAGCGAGCTGATATGAGCGGCTAATCGGTCCCACTTCCAGTCCGATCGCCATTCAGTATCCAGAAAGACCGGGCCAATTTGAAATGGCCCTTTGCGCCACGGCATCAAGCCTGTGAGTCCCTGATGAAGGGCAGCCTGCTGTTCGTCGGAAAATAAACCGGATATCGTGACAACCCCATCAACGACCGAGCCGATGGCATCAGCACAGCTGGGTAACTGCGATAAGGCTTTCTCCCAACCGGGCAAATGGCCGTGTTTTAACGCGTGACCCTGGCCCAGAACAGCAGAGGCAAGGGCATCTGAGAATTTGGCCAGACGGGTCCCTTCGAGGCTGTCGATCAACTGTTTGCTATCAAAATGCAATTTAGACACAGACAGACCCCGAGTTCAATGCGCGCAGACCATCGGCAGCACGCGGTGTAAACCTGCTCATCGCGTCTGGCGCGGCCTCGTTACCGAGCCACCATCAGGCTTTGATGGCAATCAGTGAGGCGAAATTAAAACACTGAAACCAGACGGTGCAATGCCTGAAGCCAGCTTCCAAAAGCCGCTCCTGATGTTGTTCCAGCGTGTCGGGTACCAGCACATCTTCCAACGCCGAGCGCTTCTGGCTGATCTCAAGATCAGAATAGCCGTTGCGTCGTTTAAACGCGTGGTACATGTCGATGTGCATCTCATTGACCGTGGAATCGGTGAAACACACTTTTTCGCTGAGAATCAACGCCCCTCCCGGACGCAGAGCCTCAGCGATCTTGTGCATGAGTGCCGGGCGGGCAGCGGGTTTGACAAACTGCAGCGTAAAGTTCATGGCCACTACTGACGCGTCACTCAAGGGATGATCCTCCAGGTCAGCCTCGTGTAGCAGGATGGGTATGGACCCCGCCGCAGCCTCATTCTCACCGATACTGGAAGCGTCTTTCTCATTGCCTTTGGGCGATTGCGAAGGCATCTCGATTATGGATCGGCAGGCAGCCACCATGGCTGGCGCATTGTCTATGGCGTGTATCTCGATACCATCAACACTGTGTTGCTTCCGACTGGCTAGTGCATCGCGCATGGCAATAGCCGTGGCACCCAGCGAACACCCCAGGTCATACAGGCGCGTTTGTGGCTGGGCGTAGCGGCTTGCGAGCAATGCGGACTGGGTGATGATCGCTTCATAACCGGGTACGGAGCGCTGCAGCATGTCTGGAAACACATCCACTACGGCTTCGTTGAAACGAAAGCCTTCGATATCGCCTAACGGGTGGGCGAATAAGGAGTCCTTTTGATTCATCGGTTATGGGTCAGGGTAGAACCTGCGTTATCCGGTACGAACCCGGATCAGGTGCTTCGGGCACCGAGCGTATCGTAAAGACCCTTGAGCAACGTTTCGGTGGTTTCCCAATCAATACAGGCATCGGTAATGGATACGCCATAGTGCAAATCCTTGGGATCCTTCAGAGTTTGATTACCCGCATGGATATGCGATTCCAGCATGATACCGATAATGGACTCATTACCCGCTGCCAGTTGATCGGCCACATTCTGGGCAACCAGGGGTTGCAGTGTGTGATCCTTGTTGGCGTTGGCGTGTGAACAGTCAATCATGATTCGCTTAGGCAGTTTTGCCTTGTCCATGGCATCTTCAACCAGTGAGACGTTGACCGAGTCATAGTTGGGGCCGGAGTTGCCACCGCGCAAAATAATGTGTCCATACGCATTGCCGCGTGTTTTCAGAACGGTTGCCTGACCTTTGGCATCGATGCCCAGAAAACTGTGGGGATTGGCGGCCGATTGCATGGCATTGATTGCCACATCCAGGCTGCCGTCGGTGCCGTTTTTGAAACCCACCGCCGTTGACAGGCCGCTGGACATTTCACGGTGAGTTTGTGACTCCGTGGTGCGGGCGCCAATGGCAGACCAGGTGAACAGGTCGGAGAGGTACTGAGGGCTGATGGGGTCAAGCGCCTCGGTGCCAGTCGGCATGCCCAGCTCAGCCAGCCAGACGAGCAACTCACGAGCGCGTGACAGCCCGGTTTCGATATCGAAACTGTCGTCCAGGTGCGGATCATTGATCAGCCCTTTCCAGCCAACGGTGGTTCGCGGCTTTTCAAAATACACGCGCATCACGAGCTCAATGCGATCAGCCACTTCATGGCGCAGCTTCATCAGCTGCTCTGCGTAGGCTTTCGCCGTGTCCACGTCATGAATGGAGCAGGGGCCGACGACGGCAAGCAGCCGTTTGTCCCGACCGTCCAGGATAGCCTCGACGTTGGCTCTGCCAGTTTCTACTGTTTGGCTGGCGGCTTCTGAACGGGGATAGCGTTGACGCAGTTCATCCGGTGAAATCAGCGTTTTTTCGGCCAGAATGTTGGTGTTGGACAGTGGCCGGTTCAGGGTAGTGGCGGTGGAGCCTTGACTCATCGGAATAGCACTCGCAGAGCAATACAGTTACGTGGGTGCGAAAGAGTACACCACAGTTGCTACCACGTACACAGGCCCTGGCGATTCAGTGGTGCTGCAATACCAGTCCGGTGGTACTGGTTGATAACAGTGCCTTGCCATCGAGCAGTGCTTCCAGCTCATTTCCGAGAAGTGGATCACGCCAGCCACTTAATGCGGAGCGCCCGTCTCCTGTCACCATTTTTTCCAGCGTTTTCTGCGGTGCCAGTAAGGTGGGGGCAATGTTCAGTTCGTGTGCCCTCTGGTGCACCCAGGCATTGAGCAGCTGGAGCTTGGCGAGGTTTGCACTGTTGAGCTTTTGCTTGCGCGTGAATGGTGGCAGCGGTTCGGGAGGGATTTCTCTCGCGGTGGCCACGATTTCTACCAGCTCTGCGCCAAATCGATCTCGCGTCTTGCGATCGAGGCTTCTGATGTGCCCAAGCTCAGTGGCCGAATCCGGTTGCTGCTGCGCAATGTTCAGCAACACGTCATCTTTGAGTAACCAGTTTCGTGGCTGATTGATTTCCCGTGCCTTGATTTCCCGCCACTTGGCCAATTGCTGAATGATGGATAAAGCAGGGCCCTTGTAACGTTGAATGTTGCGGATTTTCTTCCACCGTTCACCCGCAGGCTGTTCGTATTTCTCAGGCTTTGCCTGTTCTGCAAATTCAGGCGCAAGCCATTCAAGGCGACCCTGCGTCCGTAGCGTGTCATGCATGTCCACATA
>CALLPU010000413.1 GCA_938016235.1 uncultured Granulosicoccus sp.
CCGCCCATTCGTACAACCACTCACCCGCCAAGGGTAATGGCCCTGCAGCGTCTGGTAACGATACCCGCCACAGACTGTGTGCATCGGCCGTACCCGATGTACCCGTAAAGTAGTCGTGAGTCTGGTCGCGGACCGCTGCCCATAACGTTGGAGCATCAGCCACCTCCTCACCACCGAGCAATGACGCAGCCGCACGCACGGCTGACTCACTGCCACTGAGCCGCAGATAGCGCCGTTCGCCTATCAGCATGGCAGCGGAGAGCGGTAGCGATTGACGCAGCAACGCCGCAAAGGATGCCGTATCGTGTGCGGCGCTGGTTTGGCACAGCGTCATTTCCATCTCGGGTACCGGCAGCACTTTCATGGAGGTATCCAGCAGAATGCCCAAGGTGCCCCAGGCACCCACCTGCAGCCGGGACACGTCATAGCCAGCCACGTTTTTCATGACCTCCCCGCCGAAGGAGAGCGACTGCCCCTGACCGTTTATCACCCGCATGCCCAGCACATAGTCTCTGGCGGCACCGTTGAACGGCCGGCGTGGTCCGGACAAGCCACACGCCAGAACGCCACCGATAGTGCTACCAGCGAATGCGGGGGGTTCGAACGGCAACATCTGACCAGAGTCTTTTAGTGTCTCGTTCAGCACCTGTAATGACGTGCCGGTTCGCACCGTCACCACGAGCTCAGTAGGCTCATAGGAAATGACACCGCAGTGCGACGTCAGGTTCAACGTCTGCGACGGCTCGGTGTCATTCGCATTCCCCAGGCCGCTCTTGCTGTTGCCACCCACGATACGCATGGGAGTATTGCCGGCCACTGCGGCCTTTACGCGCTCGATCAGATCAGCGCTGTCGTCATTGGTTTTCACGCGTAGAGAGGGTCCCGTCAGAAACGTTCGAGTTCAGGAAACGGCAGTTCACCGTGATGCACATGCATGGCACCGAACTCTGCACAACGCTGCAGAGTGGGCACAGCCTTACCCGGGTTCAACAACCCAGCCGGATCAAAAGCTGCTTTGACAGCATGAAATTGCGTGAGTGTATCGGCATCGAACTGCACGCACATCTCGTTGATTTTCTCCAGCCCCACTCCATGTTCACCGGTGACCGTACCGCCCACCTCCACACACAGCTGCAGGATTCGGCTACCCAGCTCTTCCGTGCGATGAAGCTCGCCCGGCTTGCCAGCATCGAACATGATCAGGGGATGCAGATTGCCGTCGCCGGCATGAAACACGTTGGCGATAGGCAGATCGTATTCCACTGACATCTGCTCCATACGCTGCAACACGTGAGATAGCTGCTTTCTGGGAATCGTGCCATCGATACAATAGTAATCGGGTGCAAGCCGCCCGACGGCCGGAAACGCAGACTTGCGCCCTTTCCATAACAGCAGTCTTTCCGCTTCACTGGTGGCCACATGCAAACTGGATGCGTGGCATTGCGAAAACACCGCTGACACCCCTGCTATCTGTGCTTCTACCTCTTCCTGCAGTCCATCGAGTTCGCACAACAACAGTGCTGCCGCGTCTGTGGGGTACCCGCATTGCGCAAATGCCTCCGCCGCCACAATGGCAGGCTTGTCCATCAACTCAAGACCGGCGGGAATGATGCCACCAGCGATAACCCTGCCAACGGCATCACCGGCTGCTTCGACACTGTCGAACGCTGCCATGACCAGCTTGGCCACCGGCGGCACCGGTAACAGCTTGACGCGCACCTCCACGGTAACCGCCAGCATGCCTTCAGAACCCGTTAACAATGCCATCATGTCGTAACCGGCATCGTCATGGCCTGCACTGCCGAACGTGACCAGATCTCCGTCCATCGTGACCACAGTAGCACTCAATACGTTGTGAACCGTGAGCCCGTACTTCAAACAATGCACACCGCCAGAATTTTCAGCCACGTTTCCGCCGATCGTGCACGCAATCTGCGACGACGGATCTGGTGCGTAATACAGGCCGTGCGGCCGCGCAGCATCCGAGATGGCCAGGTTCCTGACGCCAGGCTGCACGCGGGCAAAGCCCTGCTCGGCATCGAGCTCCAGAATCTGGTTGAATTTCGCCATACCCAGAATGATGCCGTCCTGATGTGGAAGTGCACCACCCGACAAACCGGTGCCAGCGCCTCGCGCCACGACCGGCACATTATTTTCACTGGCCCAGCGCATGATGTTCTGCACCTGCTCGATTGTCTCGGGCAGAACCACGAGCAACGGCGTGGCCTTGAGCGCCGTCAACCCGTCAGACTCGTAGGGCCGGAGTTCTTCAGCCGTGGACAACACCGCCGCTTCCGGTAACCAGCTCTTCAACTCGCCGGCAAAACGCTCACGCCTTGCCAGCTGCTCTTCAACAGAATACGCGGACGGCTCACCGTGACTTTGCTGCCGACCAGCATCGTTCATGTCGGACATCGTTGTTGCGGGATTGGCTGACATCAGCGCTCCGGGAAATGGGTTAGACGAATAACGACACCTAGAATACCTTACGCAACCACAAGCGGACCTGCTCACTGCGAAAGCACACAGGTAAATATGTAATTTGACTACATAATAAAACCACACAGCCTCCGCAAGCTGCGCCATATCGCATGGGATACGCTAAACTATGTCCTGACGATGGCAGCATGCAGCCGATCAGGCCTGACTGCTCATCCGGTAAATTAGCTACAAGACAAACAAAACATCGATGAGACGCACACGCAACGCAAAAATCATTGGCACTTTAGGACCGTCGAGCAATGACCACGACACCATCCTGAAGCTGTTCGATGCAGGCATAGACGTATTTCGCCTCAATTTCAGCCATGGCACCCATGAGGACCACGCCAAAACGCACGGCATCATTCGCAAGATTGAAGAGGAACGCGGTCGACCCATCGGTATTCTAGCCGACTTACAGGGCCCCAAACTCAGGGTAGGCACCTTCGCCAATGGTAAGGAAATGCTGGTCCCCGGAGAGACGTTCACGCTCGATCAGGACCCTACCCCGGGCGATGCAACGCGTGCCCCCCTCCTGCATCCCGAGATCTTTGCGGCGCTGACCGTTGGAGCTCAGCTGTTGATTAACGACGGCAAGATTCGACTCAAGGTTCTTGAGTTCACCGAAACCAGCGCGCTGACCGAGGTCATGGTCGGGGGCGAAATCAGTGGCAACAAGGGCGTCAACGTACCCGATCTGTACCTCCCCATATCGCCATTGACCGACAAAGACCGTCGCGATCTGACGTATGCCTTGTCACTGGGTGTGGATTGGGTGGCGATGTCTTTCGTGCAACGTGCCGAGGATATGGCCGAGCTTCGCTCTCTGGTCGGGCAGAAGGCTGCCATCATGGCCAAACTGGAGAAGCCGGGCGCTATCGAGCACTTGTCGGACATCGTGCAATTGAGTGACGGTGTCATGGTGGCTCGGGGCGACCTGGGCGTGGAAATGCCGCAGGAAAAAGTGCCTGTGGTGCAAAAACAGATCCTGCGTTGTGCACGACAGGAAGGCAAGCCGGTGGTGGTGGCCACGCAAATGCTGGAATCCATGATCCACTCACCGGTACCCACCCGTGCGGAGAGCTCGGATGTTGCCACTGCTGTCTATGATGGCGCTGATGCCGTCATGTTGTCTGCCGAAACCGCAGCAGGCAGTTTCCCGGTAGAGGCCGCTACGGCGATGAACCGCATCATCATTGAAGTGGAAAAGGACCCGCACTACCGTAAAACCGTTGATGCGGCCATGCCCACTCCCGGCGACACCGTGGCAGACGCCATCAGCTCATCGCTGCGCCACGTTGCTACCGTTATGCCACTGGCTGCTACCTTTACCTACACAGAGTCTGGCTTTTCCAGTTTTCGAGCGGCTCGTGAACGCCCGGAAGCGCCAGTAATTGGCTGTACGCCGAACCGTGAAACGGCTCGAAGACTGGCGCTGGTATGGGGTGTGCACGCGGTGATTCACGAAGTCATGAACAGCATCGACGAAATGGTTTCTCGTGCCATCAAGATCACGTTGGCGGAAGGCTACGGCGAAATGGGTGAAATCATCGCCATTACCGCTGGCATGCCATTTGGCCGCACTGGCACCACCAACATGCTGCGACTGACTCGATTGAAAGAATTACCGGGTTAAAGATGCCTGTCAGCGGCGCCGATAGCCTGTAATAGTCCCGTTTCGGCCAGTTTTATGCCGAGCGGGCGGCTAACTCGGGTATCCTACTCGGGTAGTTTTGACAACACTAGAGCGCTCATCGTGAAAAAACGATTCTGGACGCCGCTGTGCTTGACACCTTTAACGTGCACATTGCTAACGTGTCTGGCACTCACTGCTTCCCCGGCAAAATCCCAATCAATCGACAATTCTGCCGATGACGGCGCTGTGTTGCCGTCACCGTCTGCCATCATCTCCCGCGACGTGCTCGTCGCATCGGGAGACACCTTGTTGTCCATTGCAAAACGGGAACTGGGTCGCACGGGTTACGCCCCCCAATTGGCGGAATTCAACGGCCTGGTTGCCTCCGCGCCGCTGATCCCCGGCAATATAGTACGCATTCCCATACATGTCCCCGCCCGGGGTGAATTCGCGCAGGTTGTGTTCGCCAAAGGCGAGGTCATCGCCCGTCGAGCTCAGGCCGAAGGAGCTGACTCAATTGCTACAGCGGTTTCGACACGATCAGTGGGCAGCCTGGCCGATATGCTTCAGATACCGTTACAACGCGATTCAGAGGTGATTTCCGGCGACACGATAACCACAGGCGTCAACGGCTACGTCAGCATCGAATTTTCGTCAGGCTCGGTCATCAACCTGCAGCCTGGCACGGAAGCCACGTTGTCACGATTGAATTGCCTCCCCGGCGATGACAGCTGCGTCATCGAGATCCGCACCAGTCGTGGCAAGGTGACATCGGACGTAGAGACACGCGATGCACAACCGGTCGACTTTCGA
>CALLPU010000414.1 GCA_938016235.1 uncultured Granulosicoccus sp.
GGATGGAACGGCTGGACAATCACGATGTTCCTCATGCGCCAGTGCTCACGCGTGGTGAAATGATCAATCATCCACAGATTCTGGCGAATGACGTGATAGTTGAACACGATCACCCGCAGGCAGGTAGATTGCGTCAAACACGAGCTCCGGCGATATTCAGTGGAACACCTACAGACTATCAGAGGGGTGGTCCAGGGCTTGGCGAGCACACACAAGAGGTACTGCTAGAAGCAGGCATTGCGCAGGATACAATACAAGCCCTGCTACAAACCGGTGCTGCTATAGCGGAACACAATCATGAAAGCGACTAACCGCCCTCATGTGCAAATCGGATCTGAGAGACAATGATAGATTTTTACTACTGGCCAACGCCTAACGGCTGGAAGGTCTCCATTCTGCTCGAAGAGCTGGCTATTGACTACACCGTGGTCCCCATCAATATTCGCTCGGGCGATCAGTTCAAACCGGAGTTTCTCACGGTTAGTGCCAATAATCGCATTCCTGCCATCGTCGATCATGATGTAGCCGGTGAGGCTATCAGCGTTTTTGAAAGTGGTGCAATTCTTCTCTACCTGGCGCAGAAACATAACCAGTTTATTCCAGATGATCCAAGAGAGCGAGTGCGCCTGAATGAGTGGCTGTTCTGGCAGGTAGGTAATCTCGGTCCAATGGCTGGTCAGCACAGTCACTTCTTCAATTATGCACAGGGTGAGCACCTGTATAGCTCAGAGCGCTACCGAAAAGAATACCACCGCTGCATAGGCGTACTCGAACGGCGACTGGAAGGGCGCGACTTCATACTCGATTCCGGTTATTCCATTGCGGACATGTGCTCATGGCCCTGGATACTAATAGCAAAAGCAATGCAGCAACCACTTGATAAATTTCCCAACGTATCGCGTTGGCGTGCCACGATCAAAGACCGGCCTGCAGTACAGCGTGGCGTTGACCTGGGAAAAACCCTCAGGCCCGACAAACCCATGACGGACTCCGAACGCAGGGTCTCATTTGGTCAAACAGCCGATACGGTGAAAAACCGTTCCTGATGACGTATGGCGCCCCACAAGCCTGAGAGAGGAAAGAGCCCATGAAACTGGGAGTGATCTGCGACGGCATCAGTCGTAACCTGTTGCACGCCGTCGATGTGATGGATGAATTCGGACTTGAATACGCAGAGTTGCAATTTGTGGGCGACAAAGAAGTTGGTGATCACAGTCAACAGGAAATATCAGCAATCAATACCCTGCTTCGCGACAGGGGCAAGCCGGTGTCGTGCCTGTCACGCCACATATTTGCCGGGTTGACAGTGAATAACGTACCCGGCGATTCGTTACACACTCATCACATGGATGCACTGAAGCGTGTAATCGACATGGCTCACGTGGTGGGGTCACCCTTGGTACGCATCATGAGTTGCAAAAAGGAACAGATCCT
Source organism: uncultured Granulosicoccus sp. (assembly GCA_938016235.1). GTDB lineage: Bacteria > Pseudomonadota > Gammaproteobacteria > Granulosicoccales > Granulosicoccaceae > Granulosicoccus. Next base: position 1,435 of record CALLPU010000414.1, read on the forward strand.
GTGGGGTAAAAACGGTGCTGAAAAATGGAATGTGGCGAACGGCGCCTGGGAGAAGTCTCTGGCGTTGATTGCTCCTGCTGTTGATCTCGCACGGGCTGAGGGAATAACGCTGGTGGTAGAGACCGGAAACGGCACCATGATCAACTCTAACTATACAGCCTGCAAGCTTATTGATGATCTTGACGCCAGGGATGCTCTCAAGGTGCTGTGGGACCCTGCCAATAACTGCTGGTGCCATGAGATCGCCTTTCCCGATGGCTATCAACAGGTAAGTGATGGGTACCTCGGACACGTTCACATCAAAGATGTCCGGGTAGATTCTCCACGAGCCACGTTGGAAGTCAAAAAACTCGGAGAGGGACAACTGGCAGATCAGTATTCGCTTCTGGCCAGAGCCATGCACAAGGATAACTATGACGGTGTTATATCGTTAGAGAGCGTCTATCATCCTGGCAACGGTGATTTTGAAGCAGGATTTCGTGAATGCATCCATCCGTTCCTGTCATTGTTTGAGTAGCAGTCCATACATCCATTGGCGTAAAGCAGGTAGCGCTCTATCGGTAGAGTCTGGCGCGTGGTTGAGCCAGTGGCTAATCCGCCTACGACGCCTTTTTCAAATCGAACTCATAAAAATAATCACGGATCACATCGATAGACGATACAAGATCATTGGCGCTACACGGTTTAGCGAAGTGGAAGCCTTGAATCATGGTGCACCCTAACCTCCTCACTTGCTCAAACTGCTCTGCAGTTTCAACGCCCTCGGCCACTGTTTCCAATCCAAGCCCCTCAGCGAGCAGCATAATCGTATTGGCGACTGACTGTCCGTCAGTACCCGTTTCCAGTCGATTGATGAACGACCGGTCAATCTTCAACACGTCCAACGGTAAATCCTGCAGATAACTTAGCGATGAATAGCCTGTTCCGAAATCGTCGACAGCCACTCTGACACCCGCGGCGCGCAATCTGTCGAGTGTGGATATGACCCGTTGAATCTCATTCATCACGATACTCTCCGTCACTTCAATCTCAAGTGATTCGGGTGCGATGCTGTAGCGGCCAAGCAGATTCAGCACCTGGTCACTAAAACTCTCCTGGAGAAATTGTGATGCAGACACGTTGACGCCTACGCGCAAGTTGTTCAATACGCCCCCACGCCAGGTAGCCATCTGGCTGACCGCTTCTTCCAGCACCCAATCTCCCACCGCGTTAATCAGGCCAGCCTCTTCCGCAATGGGGATGAATTCACCCGGAGATACCAGACCACGACGCGGATGATGCCACCTGATCAGCACCTCTACACTGGAAACGTCTCCCGTGATCGTGTCAACTTGCGGTTGATAGTACAGCTCAAACTGGTCTGTCCAGAGGGCTTCACGCAACTCGGTTTCCAACTGTATCCGTTGCCTGGAATCTTCTGCCATACGTTGATTGAAGCAGACTACCCGACCTTTGCCGTTTGCCTTGGCGCGATACATGGCCTCGTCCGCATTACGAATCAGCGTTTCGGCGCAGTTGCCATCGCGAGGATACAGGCTTAATCCAACACTGACTCCAATCTTGACACTAGCGCCTTTTACATAAAAGTTGGTGGACAAGGTGTTGATGAGCCTTCGTGCTATAAGTTGTGCTTCAGACTCGGTCGAGACATTCCGGGAGATTATCGCAAATTCATCACCACCAATGCGCGCAAGCATACTCTCACTCGATAAACACGCATTAAATCGGCTGGCTACCAGCGTTAGCAGCTCATCGCCAAAGTGATGCCCCAGGGAATCATTAACCGATTTGAATCCATCCAGATCCAGAAACATGACACAACCCGATCTGCTATGCGTTGCGCGTTCGAGCGCCGCGTCTAGCTCTTTTTCAAAGTAGAAGCGATTGGGCAACTCGGTCAAGCTGTCATGGAATGCCCGATGCTTTAGCGCCACTGATAGTTCATGGTTGAGCAATGCACTTGATATCTGGTTACAGATACTGAAGAACAGGTTTCTGTCGCTCTCGTTCAAATCTCGCTTGTTCAGATCACGACTGATGGAGATGACCCCGACGACCCTGTCCTTGCCGCTGATAGGCACACAAAACGTGCTGCCAATATTAGACGCTTTTCGACGTTTCCTGACGCGAACCGACTCTCGCTCGTCCTCGTGATTTCGGGGTAGGAAAGCTGCCTTGTTGTTTCGATAGCACCAGCCATTCAACCCTTCATTCAGTATATCGTCCACTATCGATACACCTCGAATGATCTTGCCGTCTTCCTTTATCCAGATATCGGCGTGCTCAGTGACACCATCATCTTCGACCATGAAGTAGATGGCCCGGCTGATATCCATCGCGTTCATCAGCGTCTTCGACACAGCCTGAATCAAGTCAGCGGCACATTCGAAATTGGCGAGCAATGCATTGATCTCTCTCAATGCTCGCATGCGAGAGAGCTCCAGCACAGCTTGCTCGCGCGACCGGGCGTTGACAATAGCTATTCCAGCAAGACTAGCCAGATGCCTGACCATGCTTGCCGACGTTCTGAAATTCTTGTAGTGCGCTGGCGCTGCCAGCACTGCAACCCCAATGACTGTGTCGGTTGACATCAACGGTACAGCAACCAGTTGACTGGCTGGAGGCCAGAAACCCTTGGTGACCTCCAGTGCGTCACTGTTCGCCAGATACTGATCAGTCTTGGTGCTCCATGCCAGACCGGCAAAGCCAACACCGTACTTTCTCCGTTCACCGATATTCTGAACACTAGCGGCACCTGCGCTGGCGACAACGCTTAGAAATTCCTCGGTTTCGTCCACCATCAGAATAAGCGCATTGGTGGCCTCAGTTACCTGAATGACGGTGTCAGCGATATGTTGTAGCAGAGGATCCAGCTTCTGATACGTCAGCATCTTCGCCATCAGCACGTTTAACACCGAAAACTGATCCACCCCACCCTCTGTCGCGGAACGGCCACGCAATGAGGCCAGGCCTGATTGTGCGAGCAGCGATTGGACAGTAGGAAAACGGGAAAACATGCGCGATTGGATGCTAGGCTACGTTATGTAATCGGCCTGCCTCCACATTAGTTTTTCAGATTGAATACCGATTGTGAACCGCATTGGCTAAATTACCGCATGACCATCCGTCATGTGACCTGACTCCCACAACGTGTAACGTTCACTCAAGAGCGTCCACCGGCATCAATGCACGTTGAGACCAAGGGCCTTAAGGCAACAAGGCTTGTCGTAACCCGCGGCGCCATTGACCTGTCAGTGGATCATAGACGCCAAACCCGGCCGCGAACTCCCAGTAGGCTGTTGAATATCCCAATCGTTGAGCCGTTCTTTGCACAGATCTTGTCCAGCGAACACGCGACGCCATATCCGCTGTCTGGAAAGCCCCGAATTCACCCAGAAAGATGGGTAACCCTCTTGCCTTGGCAAAGTCGCTACCCTTCCTGAGCTGATCGTAGAGTGATCGTGCGGCTGTGGTAATCGGCCGCAAGCATTCCGAGTTACCGCAAACCACCGCATGCCTGACCGTGTAGCTATCCCGCCTATTTGCCGCGTTCTTTAAATTCAGGCGGTGCATGGAGCCTGCGCATGCCGACAGATCTGCACTGATAGTTGTCCATTCTTCACTGTTCAGACTCAGTGTCGATGCATCAACTCTCGCTGTCGATGATTCACATTCCACGATCACATCCATCCTGCCTCGCGCTCTGAGCCATAACCGCTTTGGCTTGAAAGCCTGATTCGTGTACAGACTCAATGCTGCATACTGACGCTGGTACTGAACATCCAGACCGTAAGGCGCGCTCTTGATCACAGTATCCCACGACCAATCCTCAAATCCGGAGCCAACAGAGGCCTGCCCACCGTACCAACGGATACCTGTCGGTAAATCCAGGCCGGTCCAGTCAGCTCCCTGGTGGGTAAATACAAACGGATCATAGAAATGAACCGTTAGAATCAGATTGTCATCGTCTGGAAGCTGCAGGAGGTCAAGAGCATCAATAGCGTTGTATCGAACAGGGCCTACAATGAGCGGGCGAACAGGATTGGTACGCCGTATGACGCGTATCGCCTGCGCTAGATAACGGTTCCAGAGTTGGCCATTGTCGGCATTCAACGCACCTTGCGGTTCATTGAGTATCTCAAAGAGAACACGCTCTGATGCATCGCGATAACGGGAAGCGATCTGATTCCAAAGAGACAGGAATCGCGCTCTGTGCGCGACAGGGTCGGTATTGAGTTCCTCGTAATGGTGCATGTTGATAATGACCAACAATCCTGTGCGCTCGGCTTGAGCCAAAACCCAGTCGATCCGTTCAAAAAATTCGTTGTTGATCGTAAAAGGCGCACTTTGCTGAGCCTGTGCAGACCACCGAATCGGCACCCGGATGCTGTCGAATCCCGCATCCGCAACCAGATCAAAATACCCGGCCTCCAGTTGAATGCCCCATTGGCCTTCTACGGGCGCTTCGAGCGCATTACCCAGGTTGATACCACGGCCAATCAATTGATTGGCTTTCATGGCCTGTGAAGTGGCCTGGGCCTGCGCAGCAGGTATAGTCAGGAAAACGATTGAGACCAGCATGACCGCCACTGCCAAGGTCACTGAGAATCCACGGTTATGTCTAACTGCCAAGTGTGGTTGTGTCTGCACAAATCACCTCCCCAAACAGATTGTATTGCCATGTCGCCGTAACTCAGGCAACGCCAGTATGGAGAGCGCTCGCTGGTGTGTCAGCGGGTATCACTACCCGGTAACCGTATCGCAATCATACGTCCTCACAGGTTCCCACTGAATAACCGTCAGAGCTGCAGACGTAGCCTGCCTCTGACATTACCGCTTAACGGTTAAATAGCCCTGAACCGTCTTGTAATTACTGCCATGCCTCTGTTCGTTGTTGTTATCATTTGGAAACAAACGCCGTCAGGAGAGGCAACATGAAATGCCATGAAGTGGACTACGAGATTTTTGGCGATGATATGCAGATCGTTGAAATCGAGCTAGATCCGGCTGAAGTCGTCATCGCTGAGGCCGGCGCCATGAATTACATGGAACAGGGCATCGATTTTGAAACACGAATGGGCGATGGTTCAAAGCCTGTTGGCGGTATTCTCGATTCGCTGCTGCATGTTGGAAAGCGTGTCCTGACCGGTGAATCCATCTTCATGACGCACTTCACCAATACAGGCACTGGCAAGAAGCGAGTGGCGTTCGCAGCACCCTACCCCGGAAAAATTATTGCGTTGGATATGGCCGCCCTGGGGGAAGAGCTGGTGTGCCAAAAGGATGCCTTCCTGTGTGCCGCTTTTGGCACGTCGATAGACATTACCTTTCAAAAACGCCTCGGGGCTGGCTTCTTTGGCGGAGAGGGATTCATATTGCAGCGTTTGCGAGGTGACGGTAAAGCTTTCGTTCATATCGGCGGCACGGTGATTAAAAAGGAACTGCGCGGCGAAACACTGCGGGTAGATACGGGTTGCCTGGCGGCATTCACCACGGGCATCGACTATGACATCGAGCGGGCAGGCAACCTGAAGTCCATGGTGTTCGGTGGTGAAGGTCTGTTTCTTGCCACGCTCAAAGGCACAGGGACCGTATACTTGCAAAGCCTGCCTTTTTCACGTTTGGCCAATCGTGTCATCCAGGCCGCCTCATTCGGTCGATCCAAAGGCGAGGGATCAGTACTCGGCGGTTTGGGTGACATGTTTGGCGACAGATAACGAATACCACTCCCTGCCAGAAGCGTGTTCGAGTACCAACTGGGGCTCTCTGTTTGAACGCTTTGAAGGTCTCAGTACACTAGGTTGTAGAAACGACGTTATCTGGAAGGAATAGTGAAGATCCCCAAACGAATACAGCCGCTTGTCGAAGACGGCCTGGTCGATGAAGTGTTGCGGCCGTTGATGAGCGGTAAGGAAGCCACAGTCTATCTGGTGCGCTGCGGTGATGATATTCGCTGTGCGAAGGTATACAAGGATGTCGCCGTGCGCAGCTTCAAAAAGGCTGTCCAGTATCAGGAAGGCAGAAAAGTGCGCAACAGCCGTCGTCAGCGCGCCATGGAGAAAGGTTCGCGATTCGGTCGCGATGAACAGGAAAAAGTCTGGCAAACCGCCGAGGTTGAGGCACTCTATCGCCTGCGAGATGCCGGCGTTCGAGTGCCCGAAGCCTTTGGGTGTTTTGACGGCGTACTCCTGATGGAGCTGATCACCGATGAAACAGGGGACGTTGCGCCCCGCCTGAATGACATCCTGATTCCTGTCGAACGGGCCGTAGAGGATCACACAACGATGATGCACTACGTCATGCGCATGCTATGCGTGGGTCTTGTGCACGGTGATCTGTCTGAATTCAATGTTCTGATGGCAGCCGACGGCCCGGTGATTATCGATTTACCCCAGGCGGTGAACGCTGCTGGCAACAACAATGCGCCCACTATGCTGGCCCGCGATATCGCCAACATGACGCGCTACTACGCCCAATATGTGCCGGAACTTGCGCAAACCCGCTACGCGGAAGAGCTATGGGCTCTCTATGAGGCAGGCGCATTACATCCGGATATGAAGCTGACTGGAGAGTTCACTCGCCAGGAACACGATGTCGATGTGGACTCGGTGATGCAGCAGATCGAAGAAGCCTTCCGGGAAGAGATGGAAAAGCGCGAAAGAATGCGGGAGGCGGACTAGCAAGACCCGAACGACTACTCTCCTGAGCTTCCAGTGCTTCCAGTTCTCTCTGACTCTCTGCACGATATTATATTAATCAGGCATTTTCGGATTTTTTCGTCGCATTTTCGTGACAAATCCGTCCGATTTCAACCATGGTCAGCCACGACACATCATCAGGATGGGTCTTGAAATCGCACTATTGACCACGGGAAAAATGACATGTTAGCGCAGAGAATCACTTTTCAACACATCAGCTCAACATTACATCGCTGTAGCGCACTGACTCTAAATCACGTCCGGTCAGCCAAAGGAGCCGTCCATAAAGGCGCTGCTGGTCTTGCCCTGACAACCTTTCTTTTCTCCGGCTCCGTCTTCGCAGACGGCCCTCCGGAATTCTTCCAGAACTCCTTACCGGAACATGCCATTGGAAAAATGCTAGAAAGCTATGGGGCATTTCAGGGCGAGGGCGCAGAGCTTGATGCGCGTACGCGAGAGCTGATCGCGTTAGGCGTAGCGGCTCAAATACCTTGTACTTATTGTGTGTACGCTCACCGGAACAATGCATTGAAAG
>CALLPU010000415.1 GCA_938016235.1 uncultured Granulosicoccus sp.
GCCACACCGTACAGGCTGGCGCCGGCAGTAAAGGTGTCATGAAACGCCAGCGCACAGAGCACGGTATAGCCGCCCGCACTCCCACCTCTGATGATAAGCCTGTCTCGATCCACATCACCGCGTTGTGCCAGATACTGCGCCACTTTGACACAGTCTTCCACGTCGGCCACGCCCCATTGTCCGTGCAGTTTCTGTCGGTAAGCGCGTCCAAATCCACTGCTGCCCCGGTAGTTCACGTCGGCCACCGCAAAGCCGCGGCTCGTCCAGAAACGTAGCGCCAGCGTCAGCTGTGAACGGGCCGCTGAGGTGGGGCCGCCGTGCGCCAGCACGATCAGCGGCGGTTTTTCAGTCTCCGGCGCGTGGTATCCTGGGTTGGCAGGCGCATAGAACAGCGCATGTGCCGTTTCGGTATCGTCTTCGCCCGTCGGAAACGAAATGATTTCCGGTGCGCGCATGAACTCATCCGCAATATCCAGTGCGCGTGCCTGGCGGACAATTTGCCCGTCGAAATGCACGCTGGTCTCTTCAGACCACGACGCGCTGGCGAACGACAGGCGATCCCCCGAGAGTCTGATGGACTGAAAATGTGTGCGCTCCGGGTAGCCGTCGAGGCTATCGATACCACCTTTGAATACGGCGGCAATAATATTGCCCTGACTGTCGAAATCATAACGAGACAAGCCGTGTACCCAGGGCGGGTAGCCTATCTCTCCTTCGGGGGCCAGTACCGGATTGTCTGTGCCGTGCGCGTACACGTGCCACCAGTCATTGCGGTCAGATACGTAGTGCAGGGTGCCGCCCGGTGACCATCGTGGCTGCACAATCGCTTCATTGTCGCCCCCGGCTATGGCAGTCGGTTCAGATACCACCACACCCGTCTGTGTAATCGTCACGTCGGCGAGCATCAACGTAGTATCGTCCCATGGCATGTTGGGGTGTTCCCACTGAACCCAGGCCAGCTGAGTGCCGTCAGGTGACAGGCACGGTGAGCCGTAGAAGTCACTACCGACAACCAGCTCCCGTTGTTGCTGTGAACCATCGGTAGCAATGGCCACGAGCAGGTTCTGCGGTTCGGGCATCGCTGCATCATGGCGTTCGGCAACACTGATGAGCCAGTGACCACACGGTGTGGGACGAAAGTCTGCATAGCGCCAGGCACGCGGCTGGGCAGGTTGGGCGGTCAGCACGACGGGCTCCTGTCCAGGTTGCTTCATGCGCAATCGCTGGTCCTGATAATCGACATACCAGAGGCAACCCTCAGCGGCCCACCAGGATCCACCACCGTATTCATGCGCCGTCGTTCTTACGTTGGTTTCCGCTGGCGTTTGCTCTTGAATCTGGCCATCATGCCATCTGAGGATAGCCACACGTCCACCTTCATCCGGACGGGATTCTGCCCACCACACACTGTCGCCGTCGGGGACGACTTCGTTGATGCCTGCCGCTCCCGACACCAGCATGTCGGCAGTGATGGGGGAAATCCAGGTACCGTAGGGGGCTGTAATCGAATCGGATGAACAGGTGGACATTATCGGACCGTGCCGCGCGCCGGCTTGTTGTTGTCGATGGTGAATATCATACCGTCGAGCAGCTCTGCCAGATCAGGTCTGGCTGAAGGACCATTGGACAGTGCCGCAATCTGCACAGTGGCATCTGGCCGCAGGCAGAACACCGCGGGTTCAGCAAAGCGACCGTCCGCTTCATCAGGTGTTAGCGGGTCGCTGATATACAGGCCCAGCCGACGCATGTCGGGTTCGCTCAAGCCGTATCCAACGGGAAAACTCCAGCCGAATTGCTCGATATCGGCTTGGGCTTTTTCCAGTGAATCTGCCGATACGGTGGTGATGCCGAAGCCGGCAGAACGCCATTGATCCTGCAGGGTCTCGAGTGTATTCAGGTATTTCTTGCAGCGCCCGCAGTGTTTGCCGCGATAGATGATCAGCAGGTGCCAGCCATCACCGGGTTCACCGACTGTCACGGACTCACCGGATGTCAGTGTCACGTTCAGTGCGGGAAAGCGGGTGCCCGCTTCAGGTTTGCCAGTGGGTGTGCTCATGCCAGTAATGCTCGTGAGAGAAAAGGAAGGATAATCGCAGTGTACTACCGGAACAGAGCCTGACAAGCGATGACTGGTGCTGTCATGCTAAGGCGATGTTTTCCAGTCGTGCAGAAACACTGCCACAGGATGCTTGATGACTTTCAACCACGCTGAAGGTTCCGATGATGCTGAAGTTTTGTCGTTTCTGCAGGAAGCCTTGCAGGCGACAACCGTCTCCATCAGTCAACCTTTGCAGTCGCTCTGGGGAAATCAGGGCAGCATCGTGCGTGTACTGTCCGACTCGGAAGAGCATCCAAGTGCTGTATTAAAGCTGATTCGGCAGAACCGGCAGGCTACTCATCCACGCGGCTGGAACAGCGACGTGTCGTTTGCACGCAAGGCTCACTCCTATGGTGTGGAGAGCCACTGGTATGCGCACTACGCCAGACGTTGTAGCCCGATGTGCAAAGTGCCGCAGGCACTGGGCGTTCAGGCGTCGGACACTCAACGCCTTATCTTGCTCGAAGACTTGTCCGTGGACTATCCGCTTCACGGTGATCAGTTTGCGGTCGGCCAGGCCGCCGTGTGTTTATCCTGGCTGGCTAACTTTCACGCGTTGTTCATGCACTCTTGCGCTGAGGGTTTATGGGAGCAGGGTAGCTACTGGCATCTGGCGACGCGTCAGGAGGAATATGCGGTCATGGCTGATGGTGTATTGAAACAACACGCAGGTGCACTGGATGAGCGACTGCGCAACGCCGCATACCAGACCCTGGTGCATGGTGATGCAAAGGTGGCGAATTTTTGTTTCAGCGCGGAGATGAAGGACGTCGCTGCAGTAGATTTTCAATACGTTGGCAAAGGCTGCGGCATGCGCGATGTCGTTTACTTGCTAGGCAGTTGTTTGTCAGAAGCTGATTGCTTCGAACACGAGCAGATCTTGTTAAGCGGGTATTTCGATACATTGCGCCGTGCGTTGGAGCCCAACGTTTCTGCAAGTTTGAGCGAGGCGGTAGAACACGAGTGGCGAGGCCTGTATGACATCGCCTGGGCAGATTTCCATCGATTTCTGGCCGGGTGGATGCCATCACACACCAAAATAAACGGCTACACCCGGATGGTGACCGATAGAGCCATTGAGCGGTTGCAGCTGGCCTGATTATCGGCTCTTGCTCGCTGCTGGAAAGCGCTGGGCGGCCACAACATGCAGTCAGGCGCAGTGTTGTAGCAAAGCACTGATCGCTAAATGCAGGGCATGATCGGTTTCAGCTTGAAATGCCGCGCGGGTTCGGGCTACCATACTAGTACATCACAGGAGTTGATTCATGCAAATAAAACAAATTACCCGTTCCGTTTCATCCTTGTCCCGCACCATCGGGATGGGGTCTGTCCTCGCCATGGCCGTCAGTGTATCTGCGCAAGCGGCCGAGTGGAAAGGCTGGAATATTCACAAACCTGACTATCCCAATACCGTGGCGATGGACAAATTCGCCGAGTTGCTCGCTGAGCGATCAGACGGTGAAATCACCCTCAAGATGTTTCACTCTGGCGTATTGGGCAGCCAACCGGACGCCATTGAGCAGGTGCGCATTGGTGGTCTGGCCATCGGCAACTTCAACCTCGGACCCATAGGCCCTATCGCGCCGGAAGCGAACGTGGTTTCGCTACCGTTTATTTTCAAGGATATGGGGCATATGCATCGCGCCCTGGACGGCGAAGCCGGAGCACAAATCAGTGCGGGTATGGCAAAACAGGGGCTGGTGGCACTGGCCTGGTATGACTCGGGTGCACGTTCGTTCTATAACTCCAAGAAGCCGGTAGAAAGTCCGGCAGACATTGAAGGCATGAAAGTGCGGGTCATGAACAATGAACTGTACTCTGGAATGATCTCTGCCATGGGCGGAAATCCCTCACCGATG
>CALLPU010000416.1 GCA_938016235.1 uncultured Granulosicoccus sp.
GATCGCTGCGGATCCAGCAGATAATCAACCAGCGCCTGGTTGGATTCAATGCCTTCATATCGAGTGGATAAACGGGCGTACTGGCGAAGCAACAATGGCTGCTCGCGGGTAGAACCTTCCACCAGGAGCGGACGAAGCTGCTGTAACGTATATTGACGCACCTTGCGCGCATCCGCTGCCCGGCCTGCATATTCCAACGCATCCGCATAAGTTAACAGCATGCCGTAATCCGCTTCAATCTGATCCAGCAAACGGTCAAACCAGGCAACGCTTGTGGACGCCGCACCCAACTGCAAGTAGCCAATCGCCATGGCCTGCCATAACTGGGGAGCGTTTTCGGCAACCGGTGCATACTGCGCAAGAGAGTCTTGCAAGAGCACCTCATCCTGTTCACCGATGGCCAACCAGATCAAGCCAGCCACCGACTCCACATGTTCAGGGTCCAGTTTGAGCGCGCGCTCGTAGGCCTTGCGTGCTGCCAGCGAATCACCGGCACGTAAGCGTATGGAAGCCACTTGCGCCCAGTAAGCCGGGCTGACATGCAACGCCTGTGCTTTACGTTGCTCGGGAGAAAACTGAGTGATCACAGGCTTGGCATCTACCTTGACCGCCAGCTGCATGGCCAGCAGGGCGAAATCGGCTTCGCCGGAATTCCCCCAGAGCTTGATCGATTCCCGCATGGCTTTTTCATCATCACCACTGTCCTGCAAAACGGCCAGCGACCGCCTGCCGTACAGCGTGCGTTGATCTTCCACTTCCAGTGAGTCAATGCGCGGTTGAACCAGTAACGTTAGCCAGGGCAACTCATGGCGCCAGCCTATCTCGGCCATGACACGCAACTGATAATCACTCGCCTGTGCCGCTAGCGTCTGGCCTTCAAGACGAGCCGCCGCCTGCATGGCAGCATCCTTACGATCCAGCCGCCACAGTAATTCCATGCGAGCCAGCGAGGATTCTACCGAATGGCCAAAGTCTTTAACGTAGCGATTCAACGCATCCAGACTGGCGGCGTACTCCAGGTTGCGATACTCGTGTTCTGCCAGCGTGCGTAGCGCAAATGCACTGGAACCATGCAATGCAATCACATCGCGCAGCGCTACCGATGCCTGACCGGGTTCACCATTGAGTTCATACAGCGACACCAGTTGCACGATGTCCTGTTCTGTTGGCGGCGTCAGTACACTCAGCGTGCGCAGTGCTGTGGCACCCACACCCGGTTGCAGTGTCAGCCTGCTGAGCCGAACCACCTCACGCAACGCTGCCAGCCGATCATCAAGCGTCACACCCTGCGCGGGTTCACTAAGCCATAGCCAGTGTTGTAATGCCTCTTGCGGTTGACCGTTCCACTCACTCACCCTCGCCAGTTGTTCTCTGGCATCCAGATCTTCGGGGTTTGCAGCCACTCGCTGTTGTGCCGACGCCTGCGCAGCGGCCAAATCACCGACCGCCAATGCCAGCTCTCCCTGCAGCGCAAGTGCTGCAGTATCGCGCGGTTGCAACGACAGCAACTGGTTATTCCATTGCAGGGCCTTGGCCGGTTCGCCCACTTGTCGTGCCAGCGATACCCCGCGCACCAGCAGGTTCACATCATTGGGGGTTGTCTCAATTCGGCGACTGATCTGCGCAAACGCACGCCGTCCCTGGCCAGCTTGAATCAACAGCTGCTCTACCTGATCATCCAGCGCTTGTCGTTGCGCAGGATCCTCACGCTGCGCCAGTGATTCAAGAAATACGGCAGCATCAGCCGGCTTACCGGCAGCCTGTGCCCAGCGTGCAGCCTCAGGAAGCCAGCGGCCAGCCGACCGCGTATCTCTCAGGGCTAGCCGCGCATACACACGATAGGCGAGATCCGGACGCTGTATGGCCAACATCACCGGTGCCATCTGTTGCAGCTGTTTGTTATTGACACGCTCGTCTTGCATCAGCGCCTGTAGCATCGCTGCTTGCGCTTCACTGCCAACTACCAGCAACGGCAACATCCCAAGCTGTATGTCTACCGCTGAAGCCGAAGAAGGCAAGGTATCGAGGGCACTCTGATAGCAGTGTTTCGCCAGAGACTGTTCTGTCACCGCCACCATGTGCTCACCGCATCGCCGGTACACCGCCACGGCCTTGAACCGTGTGATATCAGACGTCTCCTGATCGGAACGCAGCAGTGACTGCGCCCAGGCTTCATACAAGGCCAGGCTGGTTTGCGGATGCTGCAGATTGAGGCTAAGCTCCACGGCGCGCTCAAGCAGTGCCTCACGATGCCAATGAGGCGTATTGACCAGCTGGTCTAACGCACTGAACAGACTGACATCCGACTCTAGCGCAGCCAGCTCCATATCGATTTCAAATCGCAGGGCATCTTCAACAGGCAGATTGGGATAATCGAGCATCAGGTTACGCGCCTGATCAAACCGGTCAGCGGCGACCAGGTCGCCAATGACTCTGATGACATCCTCATCACTGGATGTGCCCGCGTGTTTTTGCGCCTTGAGATAAGCCCGTTGCAACGGATCCACATCAGTGATATCCGCGTTCGATGTGCCCGCGAGATCCGCGTCTGGCTTGAGTAAGAAGAACGCAATGGCAAACAACCCGGCCATCAGCACCAGGTTGAGCGGACTGACTAATCGCTCACGCCGGGCAGTTGAGGGATGCATTACCGGTATCCTTGGATGTGAATGTAAACGTGATTGTTCCTGTGGCGGTGGTCACGCCTTGGACAGCACGACCGCCCGCATTCAATGTGCAGGCTGTTACCACTGACCCACCCAGCTCCAGGCTGACAGGCACCTCGCCCGCAATGCGGAATTTCAAACCGCTACCGGTGTTGTCCCATCGCAGGATCTGTCCATTGCTCGATACCAGGTGGACTTGAGCAGGCGCTTTGCTGCGAGTCTTGAATGTCACCTCATCTGCGCCGTTGGTGTGCACATACACACCATCATGCAGCGCTGTTGCGCCAACAATTCCCTTGCTACGGGTCATATCCGGCCATCGCCGACCATCGAGCATGCGAATGGATCGTACATTGCCCAGCGCACTGAGCTTCCACGCACCATCCAGATAACGGGCAACACCAGCTTGGCGGTAGTCAGGTACCTTGATGGCAAAATCACTACCGAACACAGGATGGATATCCTGCTTGAGTGTCCAGTCGTACACGCGAGTCAGCGCTTTCATTGCCGCAATCTTGGTACCTGAATAAAAGTGGTAGTAAATATTCAATGGTTTCAGGCGTCGCGGTGTCTCGGTCAACTCAAAGGTCTCAACCACTCGCTTGAAGCCATCAAACGGACCTGTCCAGTCGTTGGTGTACATGTTCTCGTTCATGATCGGCGCATAAACTTGCAGGTAATCACCCACCGGTCTTGCCATCGGACTCACCAGTGTCATCGACTTGCTCGCTTGCGTAACGTTAGTGAGTCCGCCATTCATGTTGGGAATACCCAGGCGATCGAGCACCGCCAGATCCTCCTTGTTGGGCAGCGCATCGCCACTCCAGAGCATCAGCTCGGTGCGCTTGCCGTCAGGTGCCAGTTCACGATCTATAAAGCCGATAGACCCCGCCGTTTCACGCTCCGGTGAATACACATAGCGAGGTATATTGAGATTGTATTTTCCGGGCATGCGATAGTCTTTCAATAAAGACCATTTGAACGGGTGGCTGTAGGTGTGCGATGCCAACTCGACAAAATCAAGCTCAAAGGTTTTTCGGGCAATGTCAACCATCCGCATTCGCCTGTCTGCGAATGCCGGGTCTGTCATCTCGCCCTCTACCACCGAAATGGTATGAGGTAATTGATAAGGTTTGAGAATCTGATCGTAAATAACTTCAGCACCCAGTTGCTTACCGGGCATCTCTGCCCAGGAAGGCAGTGCGTCACCATCAATATGAGCCAGCCAGAGACGTTTACCGTTCTGTGTGGTGACATCGGGCATGGGTGCATCCGGCAATTGCAACGCTCGGCGCAGAAAGCGAAACGGGTCGACCACCCAGTACGTTTCATAGTCCAGGCCATCATCAACAGCACCGGGTTGCCAGGCAAACCCACCGAACGGCCCTGTGACAACGACATCGGTCTGGTTGGCCGCACTATCGCGGTAGCTCATGTGCACGGTGTTGGCGGATGACACCGACTGTACGCCATACCCGAACGACTCTATACGCCTGCTCAGTGATCGTTCCGGTTGTATGAAATCATCGCTGTGAACCAGTTGTGCAGATTCCACATCAATCGCCTGGCTTAACTGAACGCCCAGTGCTGACAGCATGTCATCATCAAATGCCACGGGCGGCAGCGCCATGAAAGCCATGGGCACCTGATCATCCAGTTGCTTCTGTATCCACGGTCTTGCAGATATCTCCTGAAACACACGCCCGGCCCAGGTCACGATACCGGCGTAACGCCCTTTCAACTCACCCGCTGGCAGTGGCTCTGTGGCAACATCCAGATACTCCGGCACGTAGCCCATGTACTCCACAGGCGTGGCCACAAACTTGTGCACAGGACTTAGCTCAAGCGCCCCGTCAACACGGCTGTCGTAGAGCATCAGCACTTTGCGCGGCAGTACTTCCAGTGCACCGATACCGACATAATCCAGCGCCGGATTGGCAACCCACGGCACAAAGCCATGAGCGGCTATTCGGGCAGCCACATCACGTGCGTCGGCACGGCGTTCCGGCGGCACATAGTCGATAGCAATGACATCCAGATCCAGGTTCTGTTGTGCATGCACCAGCTTACCCAGCAACCAGTCCCGATCGCCTGGTGAGACAGACGAATAACGTTCAGCAGCGTTATCCCAGGAGGCGTACAGTGATTCAGCAGCAACCGCTTCTACATGCGGTGCTATCTGATCGAGTACTTCAAAGCCTCGATTGGTTATGAGCAACACGCCGGGAAATTGTGCAGCGATATCATCAATCAAGCGAACCAGACCCGCTCTCTGGATGCTGCGTTGCTCATCCGTGTCGGACACCAGATTGAAGCTGTCCATGGTATCGAGAAACAATCCCTGGTAACCATCCGCAACCAGCTGACGAACCCGTTCCAGCAGGAACGCACGCAAAGCACTGTTCGACAAATCCAGCACACTGCTGTTCCAGGCAGGGTTCTTGCCGAGCACCCAATCGCGTTGCACGTCCTGTGCATAGGCTCTGTGCACACCCACCTCTCCAACACTCAAATAGGCATAGGTGCGCGCGCCGCGGGATTTCAGTTGCGACAACTGTCCAGCCTGTATGTTGTCGGGCTCCAACACCAGTCGATCAAACTGAGAGAGCACGTCCACGGGCGGATTGGCCGCATAGTAGAAGGCGGTACTCCGCCCCTGTAAGGGCACCGGGGTTGAGACAACGCGATCAAACCCACCGATGCTCTGAGTCCTTAATCCCAGCCCGCCTGCCACTGTCGCTACGGCAGACCCAGTCGGGTTAACGCTCATCGACTGGACGGTGGCTGATGTCACTTGAAGTTGAGGCGTGTCTGTTCGGCTATTCAACGGTAACTGATCGACCAGTTCGCCCAACAGCTGATCTCCCAGTGCTGTCAGAGTCTGACGACGCGTGCCGGTTTTACGAGTATCACCAGACCAGACAAGGCTGTCGGTGTACAAATCGTAGAGTTCTACCTGAACGGCCACAACTGGCCGTGCACTCACAATGCCGGTGTAGTGCCATCGTGTGACCGTGCCTTGAACAGAGTATCGCTGCGAACCAGCAGGCTGCTTTCCCTGCAGCAACTGTCGTCTGAGCAAGTGTGTTTCAAGCAAGGCACCGGCAGCCTCAGAAGCTGTGGCTGTTAGTGCCTCATTGACCAGGGGCTGAAGCGCCCATCCGTCGTGGATCGAAAACGATGCCACGGCGCCAGTGCGCGATTTGTCTGCGTTGGTCTGACATCCACTCAACAGGGCCAGTGCGGCAAGGCACACCGTGGCGGCGAAAAGCGACAATACTTTTCTCATGTCAAAGCCCCCACCGGTTGCCGCGGCTGCATGAAGGTACGGAACTCGATGTTGTCCAGTTCGCGTGAGAGCATGACCACACCCACTAGTGCGCTTAGTGTCATGGACACACCAAACCCATAGCCATAATACTCCGGCCCCAGCTTCAGGGTCAGAGCGGTGAGCAGCGTGTTACTGGCACACAGCACACCCGTCAGGATAAGGGCGTATCGAAGCTTGTCGAGATAAAAAAGTACGTTAAGCACAGCCAGCATCAGCACCTGCGCCCCGACACCCACGAGGTTGATGTAATACAGGTGAACATACTGCTCGGATATACCCAACCACTGGATCATCGCAGGCCCCAGTAGATACAACACCAGTATCGTGGCACCCTGTACTCTGACAATCTGATACAAGCCCTCGCGCACCGCCATCACCATGCTGTTACCCAGCTGCTCGATTTCCTGCAGACTGGCATTGCCTCGCACCGCCGAGAAGAACCCTTCGTAACTTTCGGCAAAGTCTGTTTCTATGCGCAACAGAAACACCGCCATGCCCGGAATGATGCTCAAGTAGGCCAGAAAGATGGGCAGGTCATAGATCAGCGACGAGCGCAGCGGACCGATCACCGCCTCTGAGGTTCCCGGTGTGAGCCAGAACAATAACTTGTCTACCCAGATGCCAAAATTGTAGAGAAAGCCGATGGCAACCAAACTGGGAAAAATCAGCCGAGGTCGTAGAAATTCAAACCGTAACTGCCCCTGCAGCGGGTACTCGGGTAGAACCACCCCCACCATCAAAAACAGCAGCACGGCATGCCCGGTTAACAGCCCCGCCAGCAAGCCAGTCAAACCGAATGGCAGCAACAGTATGGACAAGGCCAGCGTTGTGCCATAGCCAATGGCGAAGGCATACAGGATAAGCTTGAAGCGTTTGAGCCCGGCAACAAAGATCACCACGATCCAGATATTACTCAACGTCACAAAATTCGCCATCATCAGTACTTCATAGGCAAACGATTCATGGAAAAGCGTGAGCGCCAACCCAACGCCGATAGCGCCGCTAACGAGCGTGGTCAGTGCTATTGCCCCCAGCAGATTCCCATTGATGATGTGCTCCTGCTGCTCAAACAATCGATCAGCCACAAACCGCGTGAACACCAGTTGCAACAATCCGGTTAATACCAGGGAAGAACCCATCACCCACGTCACCGATGTCGTGAATTGCTTGATGCTTTCCCCACCCGTGTTCTGAGCCAGTGCCACAATACCAATCAGCATGACACCGAGAATGGATAATACCCACGGCCCCGCACTGATCAATCCGGCAAACCCATAGGCCTTCAGCGTGCCTGTAAAGGAATCATCGTTGAGGTATTTGCGAAGTTCAAAACCGATGCCTGCCATGGGTCAGGCCGCCCTGTTCGCGTCAGCGCAGCTGTTATCCGGACTCATCTGCTGCTCGTACACCTGCTGATAGCGTTCGATCATCTGTCTTTCATCGTAGTACGACTCCACTCGCGCGATAGCGGCATCACGAGCTTCACCCCAGACGTGTCGATCAGACAACAGCGCAACGGCCGCCTCCGCAAACAACGCGGCATTGGCAATGGGCACCACAGAGCCTGCAGTTCCCAGCGATTTATCTACAGGGTCTATACCTTCAATCAGTTCTCGGCAGCTGCCTACATCGGTAGTGACTGCCGGAATACCCGCGGCAAATCCCTCCAGCACCACCAGCGGCTGCCCCTCAGAGACAGACGTGAGTACCGACAAACCAATGCGGGGAAAGATCTCCTCCGGCTTACCAAAGCCCTTGAACTTCACCACGTGTGCCAGCCCCAGGCTCTCCACCAGCATGTGGCATTCACGCGCGTAATCTTCATCTTCATCCTCAGGACCAAACAACCAGCCTTGAGCATCAGGAATTTCCGAGCGCACGATCTGCATGGCACGAATAAACGTCTTGATGTCCTTGATAGGCACGACCCTGCCAATCAGCGCCAGCACCGGCGGTACCGGCGCATCATCAGCACGCCTGACCTGGCGAAAGCGATCAACATCCACGCCGTTGGGAATGATCGTCAAGCGATCTTGCGCAGCGCCATCCACTATCTGCCGCTGACGATTACCTTCATACAACGTAAACACATGGTCTGCTGTGCTGTAAGACATACGCCCCAGCGATGCAAAAAAGCGTATCCAGACACCGCGAAGGTAGTTCATGTTGTCGTTCAACCCAACCTTGAAAGGATCCAGTGACTCCGGAATCCAGTCCACCTGAGCCAGGTCCAGTTCACGCTCCTTGGTGTATATGCCGTGCTCGGAAATAATGAATGCACTGGACGTCGCGGACTTCAACAGCGTGCCCAGGAATCCGGCATAACCGGTAGACACCGAGTGATACACATCGGCTGCCGGTGCCTGCTTGACGATGTCTGCCAGGATAAACAAGGGGGCGTGCATGCTGCGAACAGTCCAGAAGAAGTGATTGAAGTCCAGCCCCTCGGGTGCATCATGATATTTTTCGCGAATCGTTTCCCAGGCACCCTGTTGCTCGTGCAGGTCTTTGTCAGTCAGCGCATCATCACCTGTCATCAGTGCGCTGAATCCTTGAGCCACTGAACCGTTCGACACCTCATTGTTCTCACGCAGCTGTGTATGCAGCGCGTTATTGTCAGCAAACTGTGCTGCACGCGATTTCCGATTTCCTGCTTTACTGGCAAACGCCTGCAACTTGCCTAGCCATTTTGCAGGTTCTATCTCCTCTTCACGAGGCTCCAGCAGAAAGTGGGTTTCCAGGTGCACGACATTGTCTGGCAGCGGGTAGGCCATCTCCTGATGGGATGACGCCTCAGCCCCAAGATAGATGATGGAGAAGCTCAGATGTGGCATCCCCTCTATCATCTGTTTGACCCACGTGGATACACCACCACGCACAAACGGAAACGTGCCTTCCAGCAGCAAGCAGATATTGGCTGGCGGTTTAGTATTTTCCATAACAGTTGGCTTCATGCCCAGTACTCTGCGACATGAGACAGCGGTGGATAGGCTCGAGTCGCCGGGTCCAGCTCGCGCAGCAGGGTTCTGACCCGTGCAAAGTCGTGTCTATGAAAGGCGGTTTCCGCCAGATACGGCAGAACCTTGTCTGCCGGCATACCCAATGCCCGTGATCGTTCAAACGCAACGTTGGCACGGCGGTTATCACCTTGCTGTAACGCTACTCGCCCAAGAATAAAATGTGCGTTGCGGTTGATCGGCAGAACGGCAACTGCCTGAATGGCAGCTGCTGATGCTTTTTCCAACAGCTGCCTGCGTGCTACCGGCTCTCCCTGTTCCAGCGTCAACAGCTCCCAGTAATTGCTGGCTATCTGTAACCAGGAGTTTGAGCTCTCGACGTTATCGCCCTCAGAGACCCGCAATTCCAGTTGCTGAATCTGCCGATTGAGTTCAGTGACTTTCCGATCCAGTGTTTTATAGGCGGTTAGACGAATACGTTCGTCGTCATGGTGCATGGCCTGTTTCAACGCCGTAACCGACAGGGAATTCTTGATGTTGCTCGCCGCCAGTACTTTTCGGTACAGATCATCATCGTCTGACGAATACATCAGGTGCTCGGTAAATCCGCGGCTGTCCACTTTGGTGGCCAGCCTGCCTGACGGTGTTGTGAACGGCAGCTCTGCACGAGCAGTGAGTTGCCAGTAATCCGGTTCGCGGTGTCGAAGCTGGCTTTCTCTGAACCCGTAAGCCAGCGCAAGCACCGACCCGACAAGACCAGCAAACGGGATGAAGAGCCCCAGTGCAAACACGAGGAAAAAGAGCGCGATGGGCTGATCAAATCGCTGCGCTATCAGGATCATCAACTTCACGGTACAACAGGCCGACATGGCCGTCAGCAGAACATGCAACACGACCCACACTAGTGGCGTGATGCTGAACAGATCCAGACCCGCCAACTGTGCCAGCAGCAGACACTGGCCTGCGGCGGCAATAACAATACCGCTCCACCACAACACACTATGCGACACCGGATTGCTCCTGGGCATCGCCTGCCTGCAGCGCAGCACCGATAGCCAGCGGCCCGATGTGTTCACTGAGAAACGCCAGGCAAGTCACTCGCGAATCTGCGGCAGTGATCATTTGCATTGCCGTACCCTGCAGCACATCGATGAGCGCCACACCGAATTCTTCAGAGACGGCACTGTTCACACGCTGCAAAAAGGCATGTGTCTGTGTCTCGGACATCAGCGGCAAGAGTACAGACAACACAGGGGTTTGATCATCACCCTCGATAATCCACGAGGCATCCAGGCTGCGTATCCCCGAACTGATGAATTCTGCAATCCGCTCATTACCAGCCGCCGCGGAAAAATTCAGACAGATCAGTGCAGACTCTGTGCTGTGCGAGTGCGCAAAGCGCAACACCGTATCGAGTTCTGCCAGAAACCAGTCGGCGCGTGACAAGGCTGCGCCTCTTGAGCGTGTCAGCTGGTTACCCACGTAGTATCCCAGTAACGCCAGTAGATTCAGGTTCTGCTGCTGAAACGCCATGAAGTGCATGTCTTTGATCGCCAGCACACCGTGCAGATGCCCATCGGTATCCACCAGAGGCACTACCGCCAACAGACTGCTCTCATGGTGATTCTCTGCCAGCGACTCCAACTTGATACTCGCCACTTCATGAGTACTGATTGCGGCACGCAACAGCGGATCGAAAACCGGTAGTTCAAACATGTCACCGTGGGTAGCGATAGGTGTCTTGTCGACAAGCTTTGCATCGCTCATGGCATAAAGACCGGCTACCTGGATGGAGCAGAATTGCGAAAACACCGCCATCAATTCGTTGCCTGCTTCTATCCCACGCTCGCCGGAGCTGAGTACCGGCTTGAGTTGCTGCAACGCCTCTCTCAAACTCAATCGTTGCCCCGCCATATACTCTTCCAAAAGACCATGGGACACTTTCAGAACGTGGTAATCGGTGCTGAATTCCTTGAGTCTGTGTCGTAGATACTGATTTTCAGCTTCAGCTTTTTGACTGCTCTTGCGCCACGCCGTTGCAGCATCGCCCACCACCAGGCTCATCACCAACGTTCCGATCGCCAGTACGCTGTGTTGAGTTGCCAGTGCTGTATAGGGTGCAAATGGAAACAACAGGAACAACCCGGTCATCAGACCACAGGACACACCCCAGCCACTCCCGTAGCGCGCCGCAAACAGTAACGGACCTGCGATGACCCAGGGAAATCCTGACAACAGGCCAGTGGGGTTATCTGGAAATATCAGCAGACCACCTGCCGGCAGAAGCCAGGCAAAGAACACCAGCTCCAGAACGCGTTGCCGTTGCCCTGCGCCACGGCGAATATGGCCCAGCCAATACGCAGCCGAGCGTTTTTCGCTGGAGAAACTCAAGACTGCGAGCACGCGATTCAGTGTATTCATGGTGTGCGCGCCAACGCTATCGCGGGGTCGCGTCAAGCTGAACCTGATCCAGCAGATCACGTATGACCCCATCAGCTACGCTGGGTAAGCTGGCGTAGCCCCAACCCGTGCGTGCGGCGTTAGCTTGCCATACAACGTTATCTGTGTATAAATCCACCAACTTCAGGCTAAGCCCGACGGCGGGTTCCCGGTCGGCTCCAGCCTTGTACTGCCATTCATGGATGGTACCGGTCAGCCCATACCGGTAGCCCGATTGTCTGGCCCAGTCACGAGCCTGTTGCAGACGCTTTCCGGTATCCAGCAAATGTCGCAAACTGACCTGTCGCACGGGAGAGTAAGTATCTACCGATCCAACCCCTCTGGCCCGCAGCTGGGTTTCGATCATCGTGTGTGCCTGAGCATCGGCCTGCGCCGTATCCGACAGGTTATCGATAGGTAATAACGCCCATCGCTGGTTGGCTTCCACGACCACTCTGGGCGTGCTGGTCATGCTGCTGCAGCCACTCAGGGCCAGCAGCACAAAGGCTACGATCAGCCAGAGTTGGATTTGGGTTGACTTCGCTGTTCTGTATTGCATGGTCGAGTTCCTGACGAGGTCGTATTCCGCCTTCGCAAAGCGTTGGCTAGCTAACCTCACACCATTCAAGAGCCCGTCCGGGTGCTCCATGGCGAAGGGATCGGTCGCTGGACGTATCAGCCGGTCGCCGAACGCACCTCAGCTCGCAGGGTCAGTCGTTCCTCCCAGTCCAATGATGTCTGGACAATGACATCAAGATCATCGAACTTTGGCGTCCAGTTAAGTGTTTGCTGAATTTTTTCCACGGCAGCAATGAGTGCCGGCGGATCACCTGCACGCCGGGGTTGCTCCACTACATTCAACGCCTCGCCGTTGATGCGCGATACGGACTCAATCACTTCGCGCACACTGAAGCCCTTGCCATAGCCACAATTCACCAGCGTCGAATCTCCCCCATCACGCAGATACTCCAGCGCCGACAAGTGCGCACTGGCCAGATCGGTCACGTGGATGTAGTCGCGTATTCCAGTACCGTCCGGCGTTGGATAGTCTGTTCCGAACACCACCAGTTGCTCACGCTTGCCTACCGCCACCTCGGCAGCCACCTTGATCAGCAACGTGGCATTGCGGGTCGACTGGCCAATCATGCCATCCGGATCTGACCCGGCAACATTGAAGTAGCGCAGGATCACATGACGCAGGTTGGTCGCCTGACTCAGGTCCTTGAGCATGTGCTCAGACATCAGCTTGGACATACCGTACGGATTGATCGGCGCAGTCGGTAACTCCTCGGTGCACGGCTTTGTATCGTCTTGTGGTATCCCGTAGGTCGCTGCCGTGGACGAAAAGATCACCTTGTCTACCCCGGCCGCCTGGCAGCACTGCAGCAGGTTGAGTGTGCTACGGGTATTGTTGGCGTAGTACTTGAGCGGGTTTTCCACACTTTCGGGCACGATGGTATGCGCTGCGAAATGCATCACGGTATCCACGTCATGCTCATCGAGTATGCGACTCACCAGTTCAGCATCGCCGGTGTCTCCCTGTATCAGGGTACCGTAGAGCACCGCGTCTTCATTACCTGTTGAGAGGTTGTCCAGCACGACGATACGCTCGCCCTGCTCTCCCAGCAGCTTGACAACATGGCTACCGATATAGCCCGCGCCACCAGTAACCAGAATACTCTTACAGCTTGCGTGATCAGTCAT
The DNA here is from genome assembly GCA_938016235.1 of uncultured Granulosicoccus sp. Classification (GTDB taxonomy): domain Bacteria; phylum Pseudomonadota; class Gammaproteobacteria; order Granulosicoccales; family Granulosicoccaceae; genus Granulosicoccus. The sequence goes on from CALLPU010000416.1 coordinate 13,098, forward strand.
GCGTCTCATTGCTCGAGGATTGACAATCTATCTGCCCAACCCCCTATATGTCGTCCGTAATGACACAGCCTTGAGACGAGCTCGGGTATTCTGCACAGACCCCAGCCCTTGGAAACGATGTGACCACCCGCGAGCTCCTAGCAAAACTGATCAGCTTTGACACCGTCAGCCGCCACCCGAACCGGGCGTTGATGGACTTCGTTTCAGACTGGCTTGCACAACGAGGCATCGAAGCCCAGCTGATCCCCAATACCGATGGCAGCAAGGCTAATCTGTATGCCACGGTGTGGCCGAAGGCACCGGCACATCGCACTACCCGGGGCATTGTGTTGAGTGGACATACCGACGTCGTACCGATTGACGGCCAGACCTGGAGCGTACCGGCCTTCGATATGATCGAACGAGATAACCGTTACTATGGACGTGGCACAGCGGACATGAAGGGGTTTGTTGCGTGTGCGATGAGCGCGATGTCAAACGCGGCATCCCTGCCCTTGACCACACCACTGCACCTGGCACTGTCTTATGACGAGGAGATTGGTTGCGTGGGCGTACGCTCGTTGATCGACACGCTGTCGCGATTCACCGTGCAACCAAAACTGTGCATTGTGGGTGAACCCACCGAGATGGCGGTGGCGACAAGGCACAAGGGAAAATGCGCTGCACGAGCTGCTTTTCAAGGCCAGGAAGGTCACTCAGCTTTAGCACCGCATCATTTGAATGCCATACACATGGCGTGTGATTTCATCGCAGGCTTACGTACCTTGCAGCAGCAACTTGCCGCACAGCACCCGCAACCTGAAGGGTTGGAAGTGCCCTACTCGACCGTACATGCTGGGCTCATTAATGGTGGCACCGCATTGAATATCGTACCCAACCGCTGTACGGTGGATTTTGAAATTCGCAATGCCGCAGGCGAAGATGCAGGCCAGCTATTGGAAACGATCATGACACTGGCGCACCGGTCCATCGAACACTATCGAGCCAGCTTTCCCGAAGCCGCCGTATCATTTGATGTGTTCAATGAATACCCGGGACTGGATACACCTGAAGATTCCTGGGCCGTGCAGTTCATGAAATCGTTGACCGGTGCCAACCACTGTACGGAAGTGGCCTTTGGCACGGAAGCCGGCTTGTTCAGCAGCAAACTGGACATACCCAGCGTGGTCTGTGGCCCGGGCTCAATGGCCCAGGGTCACAAGCCCGATGAGTTCATCAGCATTGAACAAATGGACCACTGTGAACAAGTGTTACAACGATTATTGAAGTACCTGTGCGGCCCTAACCCGGCAGCTCAGCTTTAGACGGAGTGAGTCAGCCCACCATCCACACGAATATTCTGACCGTTAATGTAACTGGACGCATCAGAGACCATGAACGCAACGGTTTCGCTCAATTCCCGCACGTTCGCGTATCGCCCGGCAGGAATGCGCGCTACACGATCCTCTTTTTCAGGCAAGCTGTCGATGAATCCCGGCAGAATATTATTCATGCGAATTCCTTCGGCCGCGTACTGATTGGTAAACAATTTGGTGTAACCCGCCAACGCAGCTCTGAAAATGGCTGATGTTGGAAAGTCCGGATCGGGTTCGAAGGCGGCAAACGTAGAAATGTTGACGATAGAGCCCTTGCCCTGCTTTTGCATGTGAGGCAGAACCAGCCGTGTCATGCGTACCACGTTGAGCATGTAGTAGTCCATTCCTGAGTGCCAGTCTTCATCACTGATGTCCATAACGGGCCCTTTCGGGCCATGTCCTGTGCAATTCACCACCGCATCAATGCGACCGAATTTCTGCATGGCAGCGGATACAAATCTCTCCAGATCACTAACCACCAGATTAGAGCCTGTGAATCCAAGCCCACCGAGTTCAACACCCAGTGCTTCTCCTTTACCCGATGAAGACATTACTCCCACGTCGTAACCTTTCTCAGCGAGTAATCGGGCAGCATCCGCACCAATGCCACTGCCA
>CALLPU010000417.1 GCA_938016235.1 uncultured Granulosicoccus sp.
CCGGGTTCGTAAGCCAGAGTGATGCTGTTGCCCGGCCTGATCTTGTCCTGCATCAGCCCCATCATCTGATCGATGCCACCTTGCACAGGCTCGGTATTGCCGCCGGTGGACTTGGAAAAGCCCTCCTTCAGGGCCTTGACCATCTTGTCTCGGGTGAGCAGGTCGGATAGCACGTTCAGCCGAATCGCCATGGCTTCATCGGCATCGACCAGTGCGGTGGCATCGCTGCTTTTCTCTACCGCATACAAACTGCCAACATACAACTTGATGAACAGCTTCTTGCGGATACCGGCACCGTTGAGTACCAGCTCCTGTTCGCCCACGCTCATGGCAGGATCCAGCTCCACACCCGCTACCTTGGCCGCAGTGGCATGGCCGCCGATGAGCAGCAGAGCCACAGCCAAAACGGCTGTGGCTGCGTTCATTGCATTGAGACGCATCATCTACTCCGCAACCGGCAGAGGCTGAATGACGGAGCTGTCGGTAATGGTCAGTTGCCCCCCGGATGTGGCCGCAAACAGCGCATTCTGGCGCTGCATTTCCACGGTTGCTGCAAGGCTTGCCGGGGAGCCCAGCACAGAGCCGTGGTCACCTTCGGAAAAACGAACCAGCGAATTCACGGTGGAACTCACATCAGTGGGCGTCAGACCCAGAAGCCGGGCCAACGGCTCGGTTCCGGCCAGTGGCGCGGTTGCCACTGAATTGGGGATAACCGCATCACCAATGACTTCCTGCATCAGCAGCCGCGTGGAGGTGTCTTGCGCAAGCGTTGCGGCATGATTGATCGGGTCGCCCGAATCAACCAGCGTCTGGGCGGCAAACAGGAACGCGTTGTAATCGGCAGAGCCGACTTCCACATTCTGTGCGGCCAGGGCACCGTTGATAACAGGGCCGAACGTTTCTGAATTGGCCAGAAGCTGGGCAATACCACCACCGGGCGTCACCAATGAGGCCGCCTGATAGCGATTGTCGTACGACAACATGCTGGTACCAACGATGCCGCCTAACGAATGACCCACAAAGGTCATGTTGTTGCTGTTCAGAGCCACGCCTTCTACCTGAGCACCGGCAGCGATACTGGCTCCCAGTACAAACAAATCGGCAATGGCTTGCCGGAAGTTGTCGCGAGCGGTTGGCAGGCTTTGCAGATTGTTGAAGTATTCGCCTGACGGATCGATCTTGCCATCGGCTTCGTTTTCAGCAGCCGCAGGATCGGGTGTTTCACCGTCTTCGGGCGGGTTGAGCTTCAGATCAAGGTCAAACGTGCGCTCTTGCTCACCGAAGGGTGTTTGATCGGCGTGGAACGGATTATCGCGCGTCGTTACCCCGTGCAACGGCATGTCTATTCCGATTACCACACGGCCGGCGTCGGCCATGGAATCGGCAATGGCCAGGGCATCCAGACGGTTACGTGTGATGCCATGCTGAAAGATGGTGACTGGCCAGCCTTCTGCTGGCATGTTGCCTTGAGTGGCCGAACTGGCGTTGGGTACGGTCATGATGACCGGTACCACTTGCGTGCTGGTGCTCACCGGCGTGTAGTCGGGTGCACCCGACGCGTTCAGCGCTCCCACCACGTTGCCTTCGCTGTTGTTCCAGAACCCTTCGAGTACGGACGTGGGGTCGCCATTTTCACCCGGCGCGCTCAAATAGTAGGGCAGTTCCAGTGTGCCAACATAGATATCGGCTTTGCCCTGACCGCCGATGCCTTCCGAGCCCGTGTTGGAGGGACTTTGCCCCAATAGCAGAGGAGACGGATTGCTCTGGTCCTTGGTCGCTTGCAACACTTCGCGGATGGATTGAGTGCGGAACACCCAGCTCAGCACAACCGATGCAGGATCAACTTGAGCGAACCCTTGAACAGCGGCCAGATGCGACTGGGTAGCTTGTCGAAGCCCTTCCAGTTCGGGTGGGTTGGTGAGCACCGTATCTTCCTTGAGTACGTCGTAGACCAGACTCGGCGTCAGGGCATTACCATCCACATCGGTGATGCCATTGGTCAACACCACGAGGTAATCGGTTTTGGGTTTGAGTGGAACTGCTGGCAGCAGGACCAGCTGCGAACCTGATGCAACCGTTGCCAGGACCGGGCCAGTCAGTTCGGCATCAATGCCAGTCACCGCAATTCCAGCTTGGGTTTGCACTTCGAATACGCGAACCGTGGAACCCAGTTGCAACGAGCTCTGCGCCAGTGGTTCGCTCATAGACGTGCTGATGGGTGCGACCGTTGAAAATCCGTCCATCTGGTTCAATGCAACCCGCGGGTTGGAAATGACGTTCTCTGCATCGGGGATCGAGATGTTCAGCAAGCCGTTCGTTGAGCCTTGAAAGAGGACACTATTGGGTGAAGGTAAAATCGGATTAGCGGGATCAGGGCTGAATAGCGCCTGTGGTGCGCTCGACGCGGCAATCTGAGCATCGAGCTCCGCTTTGCTTTCGTCGAAGTTGTAATTGGAGTCGCTGCTGCAGGCGGCCAGTGCGATAACCAGAGGCGCTGCGATCAGTAATTGATGATGTTTCATTGCCATGTCTCTCTAGTTGAACGCCCAGTTGAGTTGTGCGCTGAGGAAGTTGACGCTGCCCTTGTAGAAGCCGCGAACCTCCTGACCAACGCCTTGAGACTCCGGATCAGAGTTGTCAATCGGGGTTTCGTCCAGGGTCAGGCGCGCCAGGCCCACGTCGAATGAAAGGTTCTTGTTAACCTCATAACCAGCGCCAACCGACACCCAGGTTCGGTCGTTACCCGGAATTCTGGCGGTGCGTCGCTGGGCACTGGGGATGGCTTCCTCATCGAAGGCCACACCAGCGCGTAATTCCAGCTTGTCGCTGAAGGTGTAGTTCAGCCCGGCCGAGTAGCGAAACACATCCTCCCAATCCTGGACCGAGAGTGTGTCCTGTTGAAACGGGTTGTCGTACACCACGCGCAATTCTTCGAAAGAGCTCCAGCCAGTCCAGGTGATATCACCCAGCCACTGAATTTTGGGGTTCATCTGCCAGGCACCCGACACCATGAAGGTTGAGGGGAGGTCCACTTCTGCTTTTGCGCCTACGTCGTTCAAGAAGCCCTGTGTCAGCGGTTGGCCAGCGGCGACGGTATTGCTGTCGAGGATGGTCTGCAGGCCTGGGTCGACCGTGAAATCGACGCTACCGTCGAGTTCGTGGCTGGTGGAGTGGCGATAGGCAACACCAATTTTCAAGTCGTTGGTCGGGGTGAACAACGCACCGAGATTGAAACCGAATGTGGTTGAGTCGCCGGTTATCTCGCCGTAGCCGTCGTTCTCCTGTACGCCAGGGGTGAGCCCTGCGTTCAGACAGTCACCGCGGGTAAAGCTGGTTGCCGGATTTCCAGCCAGGCCCAGACACGCGGCCCCCGAATCAACGGCGCTACCCAATTCAGCCGACAGTTGCTGGACGCTGATGCCAAAGCCGAGGCTGACCTTGTCAGACACCTTGTATGAGAGCGCCGGATTGATGTCGATGACACTGATGCCGCTCTTGACGGTGGTATAGCGGGCTTTCCAGTCGGCGTCATACTCGGTGGATGAGCCAAATGGCACACCGATGCTCAACCCATAGCTCCACTGATCGTTAATCGGTGCGACGTAATAGAAGTTAGGCAAGACAGTCGTAGTACCTGGACTGGCTGTGTCTGATCCCGAGGCAACACCGCGACCGACGGCCGATCCGAGTGTGGTGCCGGCGTCTGTCCAGTCGGTGGTCGTGTTCAATATATGGAAGGCAACAGCAGTCTCGCGCCCCTCCAGCTGGCTCATGCCCGCCGGGTTGAACCAGACGGTAGAGGTGTCGTTACTGACCGCAGCAGCACCGGCGTAGGAATTACCCATTCCGGATGCGCCGTGCTCGGTGAGGAGGAAACCGCCAGCGGTGGCGATGCAGGTCATGCCCCCTAGACTGACGATGCCCATCAGGGCAGCGAGTGGCCGCGGCCGCGCAGGAATTCGGTACATACAATGTCCTCAAGTGTATTGATGCGAGCGACTCGTCCGTTGGGGCGCACACGTAAGAAGGCAACTGGTGGGGTTGCAGACTCGTAAGTATAGGCTGATAGGCTGTCAACTAGCCAAATGTTTAAGCGTAACGCGACATTCTTTAACGCTTTTGTCACGCATCTGCAGGACGGTGACGACGCTGAACGGTCTTTTGGCGGGTGGCGTTGCGACATTACCCAGCCTGTTGTCACCGGGCGAATAACAAACCGGTATTAGCGGTATAGTGATTCCCATGAAGCGTACAACCGTTCGAGCATTGCTGTTGGCAGCTTTGTGTCTGACAGGCACAGCCGGGCAGGCTCACGAATTCTCATTTGCGCGCCTGGTTTATGACGTTTCCGGTCACGATGACTGGCCTCGCTGGCGGGCAGACTGGCCGGAGGCGGAAACTCACTTTTCCAGAGGCCTCGACAGGCTCACAGCCCTGGACGTGGCACCAGAGGGCGTTCTGGTTCGTATGAACAGTGAAGATGTGTTCGATTATCCCTGGCTCTATGCGGTAGAGGTAGGTTCACTGCGCTTGTCCGAGCAGGAAACACGGCAGTTGAGACAATACTTGCTCAGAGGCGGATTCCTGATGGTGGATGACTTTCATGGCCAATATGAATGGCAACAGTTCGAGCAGGTGATGTTGCGCGTTTTTCCTGACCGGTCCATCGAGGAGATAAGCGCCGATTCTGAGCCCTTTCATGTGCTTTATGATTTAGCGGAGCGGGAACAAATTCCGGGTATTCGCGCTCTGATGAATGGCAGAACCTGGGAGAAGGGAGGCCGGTTTCCACACTGGCGAGGCATAGCAGACGATGCCGGACGCGTCATGGTGGCCATTAATTTCAACCAGGATATCGGTGATGCCTGGGAGCACGCTGACGATGTGCGTTATCCGGCTCTGTTGACAACACAGGCGTATCGTCTCGGTGTCAACTATGTTGTTTATGCGATGACGCACTGACCATGACTATTCTTTAGATGAAGCTGACTACCTACTGATGTTCGAGCTGCTGTTCAAGTATCCGTTTACGGTATGGCAGGACGCAACGCTGGTATTCGATTCCGGCTGGCCTGTGCCTGGCCTGGTGTTGGCTATCGTGATCGCGCTTGCCTTGCTTTTCGCCACGTTGACCAAGCTGTCTCTGAGCCGCTCGCGACGTGTGGGCATTGCAGCTCTGCAAGGGTTAGTCGCCTCCATGGTACTGGTAATGCTGTGGCAACCGGCGTTACTTGTGGCGGTGTCCGAGCGAGGAGAAAACACCGTTGCCTGGGTTGTTGACGTATCGAACAGCATGCAGCGCAACGACGCCTTCAACAAAACAGACGATTCGGTCAGCCGAATAGAAGCTGCAGTGCAGGCTGTGCAATCGACTGCGATGGCCGACGACACGGACTTCGCGGCCGCGCTGTATACCAGCGGTACCGAGCTGAACAGCGTGACCCGTGATCAACTCCTGAGGTTATCGCCAGATACCCTGTCAACACGATCGAATCTTGCGCCGGGTCTGGATGCCCTGCTGGGAACCGTCAGCGATACAGCGCTGGCTGCGGTTGTCCTGGTGTCTGATGGTGCTGATAACAGCGATGCCATTGACCCTGCCTGGTGGCAAAGCCTGAGTGCTGCGGGAGTGCCGGTGCATACCGTCGGTGTAGGCCAGGTACGTGATCCTGAGGACATTGAACTGGTCGATGTGAGCATGCCGCAGCAGGTTCAGCCGGATACCCAGGTGAGCGCTCGTTTGCGGATTCGACATGCACGTGAAGGCGTTGCCCGAGTGCGCGTCATGGCCGGAGAAGAGTTGCTCGCAGCAGAGGATGTAACACTGGTTGCCGACGTGGAGCAAACGATCCACACCATTCGCTTCTCCAGTGGTGATCGCGGTATTCGCCAGTTGGAATTCGTGATTGAACCGCCGGCTGACAGCGTCGAGCTGGCGCCGGCGGCAGATCCATTGCCCGGCAATAACCGACAACCCCGGATTCTGCAAGTCATCGATGCACCTCGGCGCATTCTCTACGTGGAAGGTGAGCCACGATGGGAATACAAATTTCTGCGTCGTGCGCTGGACCAGCACCCGGGCATCACAGTGGTATCCCTGCTGCGAACCTCACCCAACAAGTTTTACCGGCAGGGCGTTCAGGATGCGAGTGAGCTGGCTAATGGCTTTCCCGATTCGCGTGAGCAGTTGTTCAGCTACGACGCTGTCATTATCGGTAGCCTGGAGGCGGCCGAGCTATCAACCCCTCAACAGAGTGCCTTGCGCGATTTCGTCAGTGAACGGGGAGGCTCATTGCTGATGCTGGCTGGCCGCCACGGTCTGGCCGATGGTGGTTGGGGGCGTTCTGTCGTTGCCGCTGCCTTGCCGGTGGTCCTGAACAACCGCCTGTTGAGTGAAACATTCACTCGCACCCGTACCCGAGCCATCCCGACGCTTGCCGGTCTCAGAACACCCTGGTTGCAACTGGCGGACAACGACGCTGCGAACCTATCTGTGTGGCAGGGCTTGCCCGATATGGCTGATGTTCAATCGGTGGGACAACCGAAGCCAGGCGCGGTGGTGCTGCTGGAACGCCAGTCCACTGACCTTGGCGTTAATCGGGCAGACCCTCTGTTGGTCATGCAGCGTTATGGCCGGGGTAGCAGCGTGGTCCTGGGCACCAGTGGCACGTGGCGCTGGCAGATGGGGATGCCCGTGGAGGACCAGAGTCACGAGCGATTCTGGCGCCAGTTGCTGGGTATGCTGGTGGAACAAAGCGTGCCTCGCATCGCTATCGATCTGGCAAACCCGGTGGTACGAGATGCCACCAGTGCCACCTTGTCTGTTAATGCCTACAACGCCGACTACACTGATCTGCAACAGGCCATTCTGCCGGTTCGCCTGACGCGTCCAGATGGTTCTATCAGTACGGTGCAACTGTATGCCGACAATGAGCAACCTGGCCGATACAGCGGGCAGGTCCCGGTGGATTCCGACGGACCTTTCTCAGTCACTGCTGCCAGTCCTCTGGATGGCGAGTCACCCTCTCAGGCCCCGGTAACGGCCGAACAATGGTGGGTGGGTGAAACAGACAGTGCTGAGCAATTCAACGCGCAATTGAACCAGGACTTTCTGCGGCGAGTAGCCGATACAACGGGAGGCAGTTACCTGGCTGTCGCAGATGTTGCGGAGCTGAACAGCGTGCTTGCGCGCGAGAATGCAGCGCTTAAACGTGAGAGCCGCCTGCCGCTGTGGAACATGCCGTTTTTCTTTGTTTGCCTGTTTTTACTCAAGGCATTGGAGTGGGTTCTGCGGCTGCGATGGAAGCGCCTGTGACAACACACTGCACTCAACGCGTAAACCGGAGGGCTGTACCTATGATGGGTTCACGCTACCCCAATAACCCCTGGCGCCGATCACGTACGCTGGGTACGTGCTGGTTATTACTTGCGTCGAGTCTGTTTGCTGTGTCTGGCATGGCACAGAACCATGCGGTGGTGGTCAG
>CALLPU010000418.1 GCA_938016235.1 uncultured Granulosicoccus sp.
GGAGACGTTGACTGTGCCTTCCTCCAGCACGATAGGCTGCCGGATGATGTCTGCAATCCCTCGTGCTCTGGCAACAGCGTCATCAGCTGATAGCGGGTTGTCCAGAATAACGGCAAATTCGTCACCGCCGAGTCGTGCTACCAGGTCGGTTGGGCCGATGTGCCGACGCACGCGATCTGCAACATGGCAAAGCACCTTGTCGCCGGCATGATGACCCAGCGTGTCATTGACAGGTTTGAACCCGTCCAGGTCGAAGTAGATGACACCCACTGTCTTTTGTGCGGCTGCATGTTTAACAATGATGGATTGGAGCCTGTCTGTAAACAGGGTTCTGTTGGGCAGCCGAGTTAACGAATCGTGATGAGCCAGTTCTTCAAGGTAATCATTGGCATTGCGCAACAATTTTTCTGTTTCGAGTTGTTCCGTGATGTCAATGATCATCACCTGAAAATTTCGAGTAGCCGAATTCTTTGCTCGGATTGCACTGGTTGCCAGCATTACTGGCCGAGTAGAGCCGTCACGCAGTTGCAGCGTCACTTGCAATTTCATGGACAGGTGAGAATTGGCCACTGAAATCAAGTGTTCGCGCAGTCTGCTTTGATCTTCATCGCACAGGTAGAGCGAGAAGGGAGTATTCACCAGATTGACACTGGATAACTGCAAGTACAGGGTGCCGGCCAGGTTGATCTTGTTGATGATGCCGTTTTCGTCCATCGACAGGTATCCTGCCGGCGCAAGATGAAACAATTCGCGATATCGAAAATCGTTGGATTTTTGCTCCACAATGAGAGACTGCAACTCTTTGCTTCTGCCTTCCAGCTCGGCAATGGACACACGCTGAGCATTGATCTGGTTACTCAGATTCTGCTCTCTGAGTTCAAGGTCAGTGTTCTGTTTTTCCAGAAAATGTAACCGGGCTTGTAGTGAGGCAACTTCTTCAGGCTTCAGCGTAGCGCTATCGGAAATACCGTGTCTGTTGCAGTCAAAGTAGTAATCAGTCTTGGCGATCATTGAGCTGTGTAAATTTCGCGCTTGTTATTATCGTTAGTAAGGTAGCTGCAAAAAACATGCGTTTCCCCTACAGATAACCGCCGAAACAGGCCCCAATGCGCCATGTAACATGTAAGCCAATGTTACTTATCGCTAAAGGTTATTCCTACTGAAAAAAGTCTGCATTCACGTGCCAGTTCCGTGATTGCCGGATGTTGTTGTTATTGGCACAGTGCCCGTCACTGACAGATCAATGCCGATAATGCTTCACTCAGGCTGTTGTGCTCCGCCTCTGTGCCAACCCCTATTCGAATGAACTGGTCTTGAGGTGGCTGCATGGGTTTTCGTAGAAAAACTCCACATTCGGCAAGTTGCTTCAACACCGTTGTTGCGCGCTCCTGAGTACCGAAATCTACAGCCACGAAATTGGTGGCTGACGGGATGTAGGCTAACTCAAGCGATCTGGCCAATGCGTAAACACGTTCTCTGCCGTGTTGCACTTCATTGATTACCCGGGTGAGTATCAAGTCGTCCTGGAGCGAAGCAACGGCTGCAATCTGTGCAAGTCGGTTAACTCCAAAGTGATTGCGAATCTTGTCATACCCGCGAATGATGCGCTCGTTTGCGATGGCATAGCCGATGCGCATACCGGCCATGCCGTAGGCCTTTGAAAACGTTCTGAATCGCACGACGTTGGCATCGCCAACGCGAATCGGAAGAGACGATTGTGCAGGCATGAACTCGATGTATGCTTCATCCAGGAGCAGCGTACAGTTGTGCGGCAATTGGCTGATGAGCGTTTCAATAGCCTCCTGGCTCACTTGCGTTCCCATAGGATTATCGGGGTTGGCCAGATAGACGAGGCGCGCGCTGGTTTGATGAGCGGCCTCTGCCAGTGCGATGGTGTCTTCGTGGTGGTTGTTATAGGGCACCGCTTTAACCACTCCGCCTGCCCCGAGGGCATGGTAGTTAACCGTTGGGTAAGCCCCGCCGGAAGTGACAAGGGTGTCCCCGGGTTGCAGGAACAGTCGAACGGTCAGACCCAGCAGAGAATCGATGCCAGCATCGACGCAAAGATTGTCCATGGGCACCTCCAGCCGGCTGGACAAAGCTGTTCTGAGGTCGTGGCTCAACGGATCGCCGTACCAGCTGCAAGCACTGGTGTTCAACGCTGCGCGCAGCGCTTCTTCGGCTTTCAAGCTGATCCCAAAGGCGCTTTCGTTAGCACCGAGTCGGGCAATGAACGGTGTTCCTCTGTCTCTCTCCAGTTCTTCCGGGGCCACGAACGGTACGTTATCGGGTAAGGCCGCAATAGTGGGAATGAACACCGGCGGGCTGTGATCTGAAGCCACTGTTTATTCGGCAGGTTCAGTCAGCCGCAATGATTCCTTTGGGTCACGGAAAATCAACGGCTGATCACCCACAATGCTGGTTTGTGTGGATTGCGCCTGCTCGATGGCGGTATCGACCACCCCTCGGTCGGGCGATTTGTCGCAGACCGGATCAGCTGCTGCGGGGTCGCCCGTGAGCATGAATGCCTGGCATCGACAGCCTCCCAGATCGTTATCGGCTTCGGGACATGAGCGGCAAGGTTCCTTCATCCAGTCTTTGCCGCGGTAGCGGTTGAATCCTTCCGAGCCGTACCAGATGGATTCGATGCTGTGTTCCGTGACCTTGGGAAACGCAGCGCCGGGCAACATGCGTGCCGTGTGACAAGGCAATGCTGTGCCGTCTGGTGCGATAGTGAGGAAAACGTTGCCCCAGCCATTCATGCATTTCTTGGGTCGGTTTTCGTAATAGTCGGGGACGACGAAAATGATTCGCAGGCGATCACCGTAGCGTTCACGGTATTCGTTAGTCACCTCTTCAGCTTTATCCAGTTGCGCTTTGGATGGCAGCAAGTGATCCCGATTGACGACCGCCCACGAGTAGTACTGTGTATTCGCCAGTTCCAGCGTTTCCGCTCCCAGCTCCAGAGCCATTTCAATGATCTTGTCGATATGGTCGATGTTCATCTTGTGGATGACACAATTGAGGACCATGGGCCAATCGTGGTCCTTGATCAATGAGGCCACTTTGTTTTTCAGATCGAAGGTGCGCGTGTTGGACAGAAAGTCGTTCATCTCGCGGGTGGAATCCTGAAACGACAACTGGATATGATCCAGCCCATTGTCTTTCAAGGCGCGTGCGCGCTTCTCATTCAGGCCAACGCCGGTGGTGAGCAGGTTGGTGTAGAAACCCAGGCGATTGGCTTCGCCCACCAGTGTTTCAAGATCATTCCTGAGCATGGGCTCGCCACCGGAGAACCCGCACTGCACACTGCCTAATGCCCTTGCTTGCTGCAATGTGCTGATCCAGCCTTCGGTATCCAGTTCGTCACTCTGCCTGGCAAAATCCACAGGATTGAAGCAGAAAGCGCAGTGAAGTGGGCACCGGTACGTCAGTTCTGCAAGCAACCACAGAGGCGGACCCGGTCGCGTAGCCTTGGGATCTGTTGCCAGTCCGTGTTGTAACATGGGCGATGACATGATGAATGGCTCAGCTCAGCGATATCCAGTGTTGTTCACAGGCAATCGATAAAAATGAATGCACGTCCTTTGTCAGGCCTGTGGTCTCAAAGGCAGTTTCCAGCTTGGCGACTATGTCGTCAACCGAAGTCTGTCCATCACAACGCTGCAGAATTTCAGCAGCACTGGGGTTGAGCTTCACCATGCCTTCGGGATACAGCAGAACCCAGGTATCTTGCGCGGATTCGAACTGCAGCCTGTAACCGTTGGCTATCGTCGGGATTTGGCCTGATGTGATCTCCACCGGAGTTGTTTCTGACATGGCGTTATGAATACTCTACGGTTGAGTCGGCGCTTGTTTGCGTCGGGCGTTCCTGCGCTGGAGGTTGTCCGGGTAGTCCGTAACGCACAGCCATGGCGTCGTTCATCTGCCACAGCACGTCGAGTTTGAACTTGAGGATACCGAGCGCTTTTTGCTGTTGCTCGCGAGTCGTGAAGTAATCGAGTGTCACTCCCAGTCCGTGCTCAACGTCGCGTCTGGCTTGCGTGACTCGGTTGCGAAAATACATCAATCCCTCAGTATCAATCCAGGGGTAATGTTCGGGCCAGGTTGCCAGTCTTTGCTTGTGTATAGCCGGCGCAAAGAGCTCGGTGAGTGAGGCACATACGGATTCCTGCCAGGGTCGAGTGCGTGCAAAGTTGATATAGGCCTCCACCGCAAACCGCACACCGGGAGTCACGTGGCGCAGGTCTGTGATTTCGTCACGCGTAAGCCCAACGGCAAGTCCAAGCCGTATCCATGCTTCGATGCCTCCCTCATCCTTGATACCGTTTATTTCGTAGCCGTCGTGGTCGAGGATGCGCTGGATCCATTCGCGTCGGACGTCTCTGTCGTCACAGTTGGCCATCACGGCAGCATCCTTGATGGGAATGGCAACCTGGTAGCAAAAGCGGTTGGCTACCCATCCTCGAATCTGTTCTTCCGTTGCCTTGCCCTCGTTGAGCATGACGTTGAACGGATGATAGATATGATAAGCGCTGCCTTGCTCGCGCAATCGACGCTCAAATTCCTCTTTGGACCAGGGGGTAGACTCAGTTGTCACACTTCAATCTCCATACCATCGTAAGCCACTTCAACACCGCGCCGCACCAGCTCGGCCCGCTCAGCGCTATCTTCGTCGAGTATCGGGTTGGTGTTGTTTATGTGTATCAGTATTTTTCGCGTGCTGTCGGGCAATTTTTCCAGCCATTCAAGCATGCCACCCGGGCCCGATTGTGGCAAATGGCCCATTGAGCGTGCTGTTTTTGCCGACGCCCCGCGTTGTATCATTTCGTCATCCGTCCACATGGTGCCATCACTCAATACCACACTGGCCTGTTGCATGGCTTGCCAGACAGGCTCCTCCATCTCACCCAGCCCTGGCGCATAGAAGGCCGATGCACCGGATTCGCTATCTTGCATGTACATGCCGATCGTGTCGCCGGCAACCGGCTGGTCGCGGTGTGGGGAGTAGGGCGGCGCGTTACTGATCAGTGGCAACGGTTGGAAGCTCACCGACTCCGCCCCTGGGATGGCATACTCGTTTGCGTCTGTCTGGATCTCATGCCAGTCAATATCGCAATAGTGCGTGAGCACCTTGAATAATGGATTACCTTCGCTCAGGTCTTCTCGCACTGCCGCTGTACACCATATGGACAAAGGCTGTTTGTGCTCGCGCAGCATCAACAAGCCTGTGGTGTGATCGATTTGCGCATCCAGCAGCACAATGGAGCGAATGCCGGTGTCTCTGAGTTGACGAGCAGGTTGCAACACACCGCATTGCTGAATCTGCGTCAGGATGTCTGGCGAGGTGTTGAACAACACCCAATCAGTCTGATCGCTGGTCACGGCGATGGACGACTGTGTTCGCGGTGTGGCCTTGATGGTGCGCTGACGAACACCGTGGCACATCGGGCAGTTGCAGTTCCATTGTGGGAACCCGCCGCCGGCGGCCGATCCGAGGATCTTGATAATCATGATTTTGTCATTAAAAAAAAAGCCGGGCAGGCCCGGCTTTTATGGATATGGCAGACTTCACAGTGACGTTTGCACTGCGTCGTTCAGCCTAGCGGTTTGCGAAATACATAGTGATTTCGAAACCAAACCGTACATCAACTGCTGCTGGGATTTCCCATGTCATGGTGACTTCCTCTCCGTCATGTTGTTATTGAAAACACGCTGTACTGCTGATGCCAGTGTATCCCTTGAGTTACGCAGCGTCACCACCTATTGTGCAACGCTGGTACCAATTACCCAAGCTCTGCAATCGACTCTGTACTGAAGTCAGTGGCAGAGTGGGCGGCTTACTGGCTGTTTGTCGTCAGAGTGACGGAGGCACTATCGCCGGCAACCCCGTTGCTGTCGATTGCCCGCACGCTATACTCGTATGAGGTACCCGCCTGCAGACCTTCTTCAAACAGGCTCAGCGCATCTGATGTGTTGACGACCTGGCCATCTCTGGAGACTTCATAACCCGCGATACCCGCGGCGTCGGAACTGGCAGCCTGCCAGAATATCTCCAGCGCTGTGGATGAGTAGACCTGGCCCGTGAGGTCGCTGACAGCACTTGGCCCGGTGCCACCTGGTGCATTGTTGTCACTGATTTTGGTGATGGTCACTCTGGCAACCGGATTAAGCCAACCGTGTATGGCACTGTTGACATCGCTGACGCCTCCGTTGGGATCCAGATCACCAATCAGCGGTTTGTGAACATGGACAAAACCCTCCACTCGACCCGGTATGCCAGTGCCACCGGTACCGGTGCCTGTTGCCACGACCGGAGGTGGAGCCGGGAAGCCTGCTACACCAGGAGCACCGCCACCGACCAGTTCGTCATTCGCCTCTGTACCAGCGTCGTATCCAATGACGTTGTATGTTCGGCTATCGCCAATGGCACCATCAGGCAGGGCAACCGCGCTAAGACCCGCGAAACCATCGTTTGTGGGTAGGAGCATGGTAGTTAGGGAGAGCACAGAATTGGTTGCTGAGCCTTCTACCGTGAAAGATTCGCTGGCGCCCGGTGCGACCAGTCCTTCGCCGTTGTCGATGCTGGCGCCAATGCTGGATAACAGCGCATTCATGGCACTGGTATCGCCACCTTCGGCGATAGCCTGCAGCTCGCTCGAGGCGTGTGTGCCTGATGTAAACATGCGGGCCGATGGAGAGTGTGCGGCGACGATCACAGGCGTGAAATGCATGCCCGGTGTCAGGTTGACGATAGATACCGAGTATTCAGCAGCCGTGGCGAGGGAGCTGGCAGCCAGGGCAGCAGTGCCCAATACGGTGGCGATGCTGGTACGTACGATGGAAGCCTGAATGTTCATGATGTTTCCTGATGCGATGAATGGAGTGGGGTGTAATACAAGTCAATCGAGGCATCAGACGCAGGCAGGCTGCGGTAGTTATCACAAAATGTTCACAAAGCCTGAACGTTTCTAGCGTTAGAAAAGCTCCTAACGGGCAAAGCAGCGCAGGGTTTTCTCGCAACGCGCATCAATCAACTCATTGATGCGACGAATAACCGTGGATTGG
>CALLPU010000419.1 GCA_938016235.1 uncultured Granulosicoccus sp.
GTTGAAAGCCCTCGGGCACGTCGTCGACACGGTAGCGTACGAAAATGACGATTCCCTACTGGGGGCGTTGTGTCAGACGTTGGCAAAGGCTGGTGTAGGCAAGATTACGGTTGCCGAGATCAACGACGACACGTTGAAAAAGCGCATGACATGGGCGACGGAACAGGCTGGACTCGAGCTTGAGGAAATGACGGGCCCTGGCTTCATCAATTCGGCGGAAGAGAATCATGCCTGGCGCAAGACACGCAAACGCTGGTTCATGGCGGATTTCTATCAGTGGCAGCGAACTCGTCTGGACATACTCATGGAGCAGGGTAAGCCAGCCGGTGGGCAATGGAGCTTCGACGAACAGAACCGTCGCAAGATACCCAACCGTGATGTTGCAGCATTACCCGAGCTGGCTTACGCCGAACGCAATCAATTCGTTGACAACGCCATCGAGAGTGTTGAAGCACAATTTCCGGATAACCCGGGTTCGCTGGAGCATTGGATTTACCCTACGAACAGTGTCGCTGCGCAGCAGTGGCTGGATGTGTTCCTCGAAGAACGGTTTGCGCAGTTCGGCGTGTATGAAGATGCCATGGTTGCAGGGCACAACTGGCTTTACCACAGTGTCTTGACACCCATGCTCAACACCGGTTTGTTAACGCCTTCACAGGTGGTGGATCAAGCGCTGCGCGTGGCTGATAAACATAAGGTACCGCTGAACAGTCTTGAAGGATTCATACGGCAGATCATCGGCTGGCGCGAATTCATGCGAGCCACCTATCTGGATATTGGTACATCAATGCGTACTGCCAATCACTGGCAACATTCGCAGGCGTTGCCAGCCGCCTTTTACGATGCAACTACCGGCGTGGAACCGGTTGATGATGTCATCTGGCGAATTCAGGATACCGGTTATTGCCACCACATAGAGAGGCTGATGGTGTTGGGCGGCTTCATGTTCCTGACCGAGATTCATCCCGACGATATCTATCGCTGGTTTATGGAGATGTTTATCGATAGCTACGACTGGGTCATGGTGCCAAACGTGTATGCGATGAGCCAGCATGCAGACGGTGGGTCCATCACCACAAAACCGTATTTTTCGGGATCCAACTACGTTCTGAAAATGAGTAACTACAAGAAAGGCGATTGGGCTGTTGTATGGGATGCCTTGTTCTGGCGCTGGATTATCAAGAACGCCGACGCACTGGCGGGCAATCCGCGTTGGGCCATGATGGTCAGAAACAGCGAGAAAATGGCTGCCGAGAAACGCAAGGCCCACCTGGATACTGCTGAGGCGTATCTGGCCAGGCTACACGGATAATGCAGCTAAGCTACTCGGGTATCAGTGCGTCAATCCTGTCTGCCGTATTGCGAATGATGTCGGCACACGATTGCCCGGGAATCTGCGTGGTTGCTTGCTGATCAGCAAGGTCCAGATCACATCGGAAAAAGCCCGTCAGAGCGCTTTCGGTGTTTTCTATTCGCAGGAATGTGTCGTCAATGGCGTAGTAGATTTCCATACCGGCAATCGGCTGTGGCCGTTGCGGTGTACCAGGCGGGCTGTCGGCAGGCAGCTCCGGAATGATCCATTGCGTGGGTATGTTTATTCGCGCTTGTTGCAACACGCACGGTGTGCTGGAACCTTCAGCAATAGCGGCATGGCAGGCACTGGTATCGTAAAAGCTCGCCCGTTCAACGTACATGGCAACATCACCGGTGGCCAGCGGCTGCTCACAGCTCACGCCCAGTAGCTGTTCTCCCAAGGCCGGGTCGTACGCACCCAGACACACGTCCTGTTGTGGGGTCAGTTCTGTCCCTTCAGCCAGCCGCCCATTCAGATCCAGTACGGTGCGCGACACCTGACGTGTCAGCCCGCGCAACAACCGATCCAGATCGCCGCCTTCGGTGACCGCTGGAATCAACATGCCCAGAGGGGGTTCTGCCGGACTGTCGTTAGGCGGTGGCTCGCTGGGTGGCTGTTCGCCGGGTGGCTGCTCACCCGGTTCGCTACCCGTTTGGGGTGGAGTCACGGGAACGTCAGGTTGAGCCGGTGAGCCGCTCGGATCGTCTTCAACCTGGCCAGCAGGCGTGGATTCAGAGGAGCTGCATGCGCCCAGCAGGGCACTGAGAACAACCGCAACCGGAATAGCAGTCGGCGTGAGAAATTTCATGCGGGCAACCATAGCAGGGCAGATGCCTAACGATACGCCAGATTGACGTTTTTTGTAGCTAAACGACACCTGTTGTCACAAAAGGTAGACAGTAGTGGTCGACACGTGTCGCAAATGTTCTAATTCGGCCTGCACATCAGCGTTCAATGGAAACAGATAAATGGCAACAGTGATCGACGGAAAAGCCTCCGCACAGGCATTGCGAAATACGCTGGCGGAGACGGTCACCGCGTTGAAGAATGACCACGGGCTCACACCGGGTCTGGCGGTGGTTCTGGTCGGTGAAGATCCAGCCAGTCAGGTCTATGTACGCAATAAAGCAAAGCAGACGGTTGAAGTGGGCATGGAATCGTTCGAGCACCGGTTAGCCGCTGATACCTCAGAAGCCGATTTGCTGGCGCTGATCGATTCACTGAATGCGGATGACCGAGTCCATGGCATTCTGGTGCAATTGCCGTTACCCGCTCACATCAATGAATCCAAAGTCATCAACGCGGTCAGCCATGACAAGGATGTGGACGGATTTCACCTGATTAACGTGGGTCGTTTGAATACCGACGGTGACGGTGTTGTGCCTTGCACACCGCTGGGGTGCCTGATGATGCTCAAATCCCATTTGGGTGACTTGACCGGTATGACGGCTGTGATTGTGGGGCGCTCCAACATTGTTGGCAAGCCCATGGCGGCGTTGCTCCTGCAAGCCAATTGCACGGTAACCATTGCACACTCACGCACGAAGGATCTCGAAGCACTCTGCCGCACCGCCGATATTCTGGTGGCAGCGGTCGGCAGGCCAAGAATGGTACCGGGCAGTTGGGTGAAGCCTGGCGCTACCGTGATAGATGTGGGTATCAACCGTATTGAAGAAGACGGTAAAAACAGATTGGTTGGCGACGTGGACTACGACTCAGCAGCGGCAGTAGCAGGCGCTATCACGCCGGTGCCAGGCGGTGTCGGACCCATGACCATCGCATGCCTGTTGCACAACACGGTACAACAGGCAAAACGAATCAAGGGTATCGAGTAAATCCGGGAAGCAGTAGCAGGCTAGATGCCGATGCCGTCCTGCTTGCCTTTGCCAAGCGGGATAACGGCATCAGTCATCCACGCGCCGTCCAGAATGCCACCGTTCTGTTTGCCCAGCTGGAATGCGTAGCCCACTTCACTGCCATCTGTGCCGCGTAGCCACACTGCTTGCACCGCCGTGTTGCCTGTAATTTCCATGGGATCGTAACGTGCTCCTGCGTGGTTGAGCATGTCCGGGAAACCGCGTTTGATCATTTGCGTGAATCGCTTCAGGGGGCCGGTGCTCGTCTTGTTACCGGGCGATGCGAAACGGTACACCGTGGCAATACCTGCATCGCTCGTGTCGTTCTGTTGAAGGCTGTCTATCACGATCTGCACAACCTCTTCCGGCGAGTAGCTGGCATCCGGCTTCGCGTCGGTGAGTCCTGCGTGGGCCAGTGTGCACAGGAACAGACTGAGTAGCGCTGCCGGGATGTACCGCGGTTGCGCCAACCGATTACTTTTGCTCATATTTGCCTCCAGTAAGTGTACGGCTTCCCATGGTTGTACGAGTCCGTAACCTGGATTGGACCGATCCTTGGGGTGGCTCGCGGTATAGTGCATTGGACTCGCTCAGCAAGGAGCTGCAAACCCATGGTAACGCGGCGTTTCCGTATCTGGCTTTCGTGTGTGTGGCTGCTTGCCATGTGTATGCAGAGCCTTGGTGCGGCAGGCAGTCCGGCCTCTGATACTTTGACCGTGCGCATGAGCGCTGACGATACGCGCCACTTGTTATCGCGCACCGGAATCGGTGTTGCGCCGGCAGATTTTCTCCACTATCGCGACTTGACACGGCAGCAGGCGATAGATCGGCTGTTGACTGACTTTGCCACCCAGCCGTCCCTGTCCATGCCTGCCTGGGTTGACAAGCCTGTGCCTCATTATCATGCGCGTCAGGACATGGACGACAATGAACGCGCTATCTTCAATAATGAACGAGACGCTGAGCTTGGTCAGTTGCGATCGTGGTGGGTGCAGGAGATGCTTAGTACGCCAACCCCCCAGACTGAGCGTATGGTGCTGTTCTGGCACGACCTGTTCGCGACCAGCTACTACGATACGGACCGCCAGTCACTGGCGATGGCCCGGCAGAATCAGACATTTCGTGAGTTGGGCATGGGCAGCTGGGAAGTGTTGCTTAAAGCCATGATTCGCGATCCGGCACTACTGGAGTTCTTGAACGCCGGTTCCAACCACAAGGACTCACCCAATGAAAACCTTGCCCGCGAGTTGTTGGAATTGTTCACACTGGGTGAAGGCAATTACGATGAAACGGTTGTCAGAGAGGCCGCTCGGGCATTGACAGGGCACAACACGGTGCGCCGGCACGATCTGTCCTTTCGACTTGAAAGCTGGAAACATGATCACGGTGTCAAGCGGTTGTTCAATGTGTCAGGCAAGCATCAAGGCGACGATCTTATAGACATCGTATTGGCACAGCCGGCAGCGGCGCGTTTTCTGGCACAACTCTTCTGGCAGGCTTTTATCGCACACACGCCAGCGGAGGAAGCCTGGCTGCAAGAGCATGCAAAACTCTTTCGAGCATCGGGGTACGACATCGCCAGCCTGTATAGAGCGGTTCTCGAAAGCCCGGCGTTCTGGCGTGATGCCCATCGCGGTGCGATGATCAAATCGCCTGTTGATCTGATTGCTGGTACAGCCCGATCACTGGAATATCCCAAGCACCATTGGCCGCAAATGTCTGGCTGGCACCGCATCCTGGGAATGGAGCTCTTTGCGCCACCCAACGTCGCTGGCTGGAAGGAGGGCGCGGCGTTTATTACACCAGGGCGCTTGCTGGATC
>CALLPU010000420.1 GCA_938016235.1 uncultured Granulosicoccus sp.
GAGATCTCGACCATCGCTGAACCCAGGATGTGACCCGCGTCGAACAGTCGAATCGTAACGCCTTTCGCAATTTGTCGAGGTTCATCGTAGGCCAGTGGCGCAAGCCTTGCGAGCGTGTTCTCAACATCGGTTTGATCGTACAAGGGCTTCAGCAATGCCTTGCCGGCTCGG
Source organism: uncultured Granulosicoccus sp. (assembly GCA_938016235.1). Taxonomy (GTDB): domain Bacteria; phylum Pseudomonadota; class Gammaproteobacteria; order Granulosicoccales; family Granulosicoccaceae; genus Granulosicoccus. The sequence goes on from CALLPU010000420.1 coordinate 172, forward strand.
CGGCGACGCTTGTTCTGGAACTCGACATCTCTGGCATTGAGTTGCGCTGAGTCTTTCAAGAGTATCTGAACCAGATCGCATGAAGCGGCGTGCGAATGAATCTTGCCCTTGAACCCCTGGTCCAACAGCATCGGCAGGCGACCGCAATGATCTATATGTGCGTGGCTGAGCACCACGGCATCAAGTTCTGCAGGATTGAACGGAAAAGGGTCGTGATTGCGAAGCTCGTCTCGCCGGCGTCCCTGAATCAGGCCGCAGTCGAGCAATATTCGCGCATCAGCGGTTTCGATCAGGTGGCAGGAGCCTGTGACTTCTTCGGCCGCACCGTAACTTGTCAGTTTCATGGCGTTCAATCAGCCGCCGGGATCAGGCGCGGCGTTGGTTTCCCCGTATACAATGCCCATTGTAGCCAAGACCGGCGCGGATGATCCTGTTGGTCTGATCCCTACCTGCCGTCAATTCAATGTTGTTCACACAGGTCTGACCCGTTGCCCCCTTCGTCTATTCTGCCCATGGCCTCTCTCCAGGATGCCCACACTGAACTGTACGCCACTTGCGGTGCTGGCCTGGCTGAGCTGTTGGCGGGTGAACTGCGCGATATCGGTTTGTCTGATGTGCAAAGCGCGGGCGCCGGAGTTCGCTTTCGGGGCGGCCTGGAAGCCGGATACAAGGCCTGCCTGTGGTCGCGTATTGCTAATCGAGTTGTGCTGCCGGTGCATACGGGGGAGGCTGATACCCCCGACGCACTCTATAACCTGGTGCGTGAAATAGACTGGTCGGAGCATGTCAATGTCGATGGCACACTGGCGGTAGACTTTTATACCGCCAAATCGGTCATGACGCATTCGCAATACGGCGCCTTGAAGGTCAAGGATGCGGTTGTTGACCAATTTCGCGAGGCGACCGGCCAGCGTCCGAACGTTGATCGCGACACCCCGGATCTGCGCATTAATGTATATCTTTTCCGGAACAAGGCACGTATCGCGATCGACCTTTCAGGCAGCAGTCTTCACAGGCGTGGGTATCGTGATGCGCAGGGTCTTGCCCCGTTAAAGGAAAACCTGGCAGCTGCCCTGTTGCGCGCAGCGGGTTGGCCTGAGGCCAGCGCGCATAACGCGGTGCTGGTCGATCCCTTGTGTGGATCAGGTACGTTACTGATCGAGGCGGCGATGATGGCGTGTCAGATTGCTCCGGGCTTGTCGCGATCCTATTTCGGTTTTGACGGGTGGAAGGGCCACGATGCTGCTGTGTGGAAAGCGTTGAAAAGCGATGCGCACGCGCGCAGGCAGCCCTCGCAGGCGGTCATCGTCGGGGCGGACCAGGACGAACAAGCGGTCAGTTATTGCCTGCAGAATATTCAGCAAGCCGGGCTTGCCGAGAGTATCCAGGTTGAGCACATGTCGTTAGCGGGCGGTCGCCCAGCGAGCGTGCAACAGTCATCGAGCGGGCTACTCATCACCAATCCGCCGTACGGTGAACGGCTGGCCGCTGATGGGCCATTCTATGCCTCACTGGGTGCCGATATCAGCCGTGCTTATGCCGGTTGGGAGTGCGCATTGTTCACCGCTGAAGCGGCGCCCTTCAGCCGCGCTCGCCTGCCTTTACGCCCCCTGCTGAACGTTCGCAACGGCGGCATAGACTGCGTACTGCTCACGGGCACAATTCCACGTAGCGGTGCATCAGGGAATGCCATCGCCAGTGACGAACCGGTTGAGCTCGACGGCAGTGCGTCTCGGTCAGATGATGCAACGGCTGATCATCCTCAAACATCGCTCTACCGAAAGCCGCGTAGTGCCACAGTATCAGCTGGATCCGCTGCGCCGGATGTTGACGTAGCCGGTTTCGTTAATCGTCTCAAGAAAAATCAGCGTGCCTTGAAAGGGTGGCTGCGCCAGAACGCTATCAGTGCCTACCGTTTATACGATGCCGATCTACCCGAGTTCGCGGTCGCCATTGATGTGTATGACAGTGATGTCAGACACTGTGTTGTTCAGGAATATCAGGCACCAGCCACGGTTAATCAGGCCATGGCTCAGGCCCGCCTCAAGGCGATCATGCACGCATTGCCCGATGCATTGGGTGTGGCTGAAGAGTGCGTGCACTTGAAGGTTCGTGAAGTGCAGGCGGGATTACAGCAATATGAAAAACAGGCAGCGGGCAACACGGTAGGGTCCGTGGTGGAGGAATCTGGCGCATTGCTGGAGGTTAACTACACAGATTATCTGGATACGGGCTTGTTCCTCGACCACCGTCCGGTGCGGCGTTACCTGAGGCAGAACAGTGACGGCAAGCGGTTCCTGAATTTGTTTGCCTACACAGGCAGTGCCACCGTGGCAGCCGTGCTGGGCGGAGCCACACACAGCGTGTCGGTTGATACGTCTAAGCGATACTGCGAGTGGGCCATGCGGAACCTGGATCGAAACAAGGCGGCCATGCAGGCCCACCAGGTGGTGCGGCAGGATGTACGCGGATGGCTGGCCGATGCCGCTGTGGGTGCTCAGGCCGACGGCTTGTTTGACTTGATCCTGCTGGATCCGCCTACATTCTCCAACTCCAGCTCGCTGGAAGAGGACTGGAACGTACAACGAGATCATGTAGATACCATTGACGCCTGCTTGAGGTTACTGGCGCCCGGCGGAACGCTGATATTTTCCAATAACTTTCGACGATTCAAGCTGGATCAGTCGTTACTGGACGGTGTCGGCAGACCCATTGATGTGGAAGACAGAAGCCGGTGGTCTATTGATAGAGACTTTCAGCGAAATTCGCGAATCCACCAATGCTGGTTTATACGAAAGCATGATGAGTAGCTAAAGCAACAGACAACGGGATTGTGGAACGGTCTAGCGTTTCAAAACCCTTAAAAACAGTGCGGCGCCGTCAGGTGATGTCGCGTGTCACTGACTTGATTATTGATTAAAACCAGAGGTTTTTGCGTGGCTGAATTTTTTTACGAATACGGGTTGTTCTTTCTCAAGGCACTGACGTTCGTTATTGCAGTGGTCGTCATTCTCATGGCTATTGTGGCGGCTGCCATGCGCGGACGTCAGGCGGGTGGGTCGAGCTCAAGTGGGCATATAGAAATCGCCAAGTTCAATGAGCGTCTGGAAGACATGCAGGAATCCCTGTCGTTCTCACTGCTCGAACCTGCCGAACGCAAGCAGGCGGAGAAAGACAAGAAAGCAGCCGACAAGGCTGAAAAAAAGGCGGCCAGGAAAGCAGCGAAGAAAGCCAGCAAGCAGCGCGGCAGTGGTGAGACGATTGTTGCAGAGATAACGCGTCCGCGCCTGTATGTCATGGACTTTGATGGTGATATTCGGGCCAGTGAAGTGGAAAAAATGCGCCGTGAGATAACAGCCATTCTCACCACCGCCACGCCGGAGGACGAAATCGTCGTGAGGCTGGAAAGTGGCGGCGGGATGGTAACGTCCTATGGCCTGGCCGCTTCCCAGCTGGATCGTATTCGCGACAAGAAAATTCCACTGACAGTGTGTGTTGACAAGGTTGCGGCCAGTGGCGGTTACATGATGGCTTGTGTTGCGGACAAACTGGTGGCTGCACCGTTCGCTGTGTTGGGATCGATCGGCGTTGTCGCGCAAATCCCCAATTTTCATCGACTGCTGAAAGAGATGAATATCGACTTTGAGATGTTGACGGCAGGCAAGTACAAACGCACCTTGACCGTGTTCGGAGAGAACACCGACGAAGGCCGCCAGAAATTCATCGAAGACATCGAGCGCATCCACGGTCAGTTCAAGCAGTATGTGAGTGAGCGACGGCCAGGTCTGGATATAGAAGCGGTGGCGACTGGTGAGATCTGGTCAGGGCAGGACACCCTGGATTTGCACCTTGCCGATCAGTTGTCCACCAGCGATCAGTATCTGATCGATGCCTGTGAAGAGCGAGATGTACTGTTGCTCAGTTACAAGGAAAAGAAAAACCTGATGGATCGTCTTTCTCTTGGCGTACAGAACACTGTAGATGGCGTGTTACTCAAGTGGTTCGACCGGTTGATGAAGTCCCGGTTTTCCATCGGCTGATATCTCCATGTAACCGCTGGAGTTAACACTCGCCGGGATACCTGCCGCTAGTCTGCCTGTGGAATAAAACGGGCAGGGATACTGGTGCACGCAGAAATAAGTGAAGGCAGTGGCGTCGGGATGGTCAAGCCATTCGAGTTCGATGATGGCAAACTGCCGTCATTGCCGAATGCCGTGATCTACCTCGAAAAGGCCATGCGCGATGATTCGGTCAGCTTGCGACAGCTGGCAGAACTTCTTGGTAAGGATCCGGTGCTGGCTGCCCGCCTTGTGCGCGTCAGCAACAGCGCTTATTACAGGGGCGTGTCACCGGTTGAGAACGTCCCCGATGCGGTTAGCCGAATCGGCTTTAGTGCAACCCGCAATCTGGCTCTGGTGCTGTTGGAGAACTCATTCAAGGCACGTCATGACGTTGTGAACACCATGATCAGTGAACTGTGGATGCAGTCATTGAGAACGGCAGCCGTGGCCAGTGCATTCTCGCGCCATTATCAACTGGTTGATGCCAACCGGGCCATGCTGGGTGGTTTGATGTACAACGTGGGTGCCATGCTGTTGCTGACGCGCATCGATGAAAAGGTAGATAACATTTCCAGAGAGATTGCTGAACGGCTATTGGAGCGGCACAGTCAGGAGTTTGGTGTAAATTTATTGAATCACTGGGAGATGGATCCTGAGTTGGTGCAAGTGGTGGCTAATCGAAACCACTGGATGCGCACGCACGACGAGTCGCCGGATCTGGCTGACTTGATTCTGGTTGCCCGCTGCTGCATCACGGCTGAAGATGGTACGCCACCGGATCTGGAATACTGTGAATCGCTGCCGGCCTACAGCCGTATACGCCAGTTTCTGAATTTGTCCGAGCCGCTGGTAAGTGTCATCGATGCCGCAGAGGAATCCATCCAGGAAACGTTGAACATGCTTGCCTGATCTGACGAACGCACGAATGACACGATGCGTTCTGTCAGAGCTCGTTAGCCCATTCGCGCAGTTTGAATTTCTGGATTTTACCGGTAGAGGTTTTCGGTAAATCACGAAAGATCACGGTCTTCGGGCATTTGAAGTGGGCAAGGTTTTCCCGGCACCACTCGATCAATTCCTGTTCGGTGGCAGACTCGCCCCGTTTCAAGGTCACGAATGCGCAAGGCGTTTCTCCCCATTTTTCGTCCGGGCGCGCGGCGACCGCTGCTTCGAGAACGCTGGGATGTGCATACAGTGCATCCTCAATTTCGATGGACGAGATATTCTCGCCACCGGAAATGATGATGTCTTTTGATCGATCCAGAATGCGTAAGTAGCCGTCGGGATCCATGATGGCCAGATCACCGCTGTGAAACCAGCCACCTTTGAACGCTTCGGCATTGGCATCCGCGTTTCTGAAATATCCTCGCATCACGATATTGCCGCGAAACATGACCTCGCCAATGGTTTTTCCATCGCGTGGTACCGGCACCAGCGTGTCTGGATCCAGTACGTCAAGTTCATCCAGAACCTGATAGCGCACACCTTGTCGGGACTTGATTCTGGCGCGTTCTGTTTCATCCAGGTTGTCCCAATCCGGGTTCCACGCACACATCACGGCGGGCCCATAGGTTTCGGTAAGCCCATAGGTGTGCGTGATATGAAATCCCAGCGACTCGATACGCGACAGGACACTGGCTGGTGGCGGAGCCGCTGCGGTCATGATATTCACCACATGTGGCAGGGGGCGGACCACGGCAGGGTCGGCGTTGATAATGAAGTTGAGGATAATGGGCGCTCCGCAAAAGTGGGTAACACCGTGAGCGTCAATGCTGTTGTAAATGGTCTCTGCCGTAATGCTTCTGGCGCAGACACTGGTGCCGGCATTGGCCGCCAGCGACCACGGAAAACACCAGCCATTGCAATGAAACATGGGCAGCGTCCACAGATAGACCGGGTGTGGCCCCATATGCCAGCCGGTGATATTGGACAAGGCGTTCATTGTGGCACCGCGATGGTGATAGACGACGCCTTTGGGTTTACCCGTCGTACCGGAGGTGTAGTTCAATGAGATCGACTGCCATTCGTCGGCTGGCAGTTGCCACTGCCACTCGGGATCAATAGCCGGCAGTGATTCGTGGGTGTGAGATAGCGTGTCCACGAAAGCGTCATAGCGAACGTCGCTGATGGGATCGCCGGCTGCTTCATCATCATCAATGGTTATGAGCACAGGCTTGTTTTCCAGACCGTCGAGTGCTTCATTCACCACTTGGGTGGAGTCTCGATCCACGAACAGTACTCTGGCACCACCGTGTTCAAGGATGTGGCGAATGGTGCTGGCCTCGAGCCGTGTGTTGATAGCGTTCAGAATACCGCCACACAT
>CALLPU010000421.1 GCA_938016235.1 uncultured Granulosicoccus sp.
CACGGAGTTCTCAGAGCCCCACGATGTTGCGGCAGACGCAACGTTCGCAGAGCCCAACACTATCCATCAGGAACAACGGGATCTTTTGTTCTCATTGTTTGATGCGTCTTACTATTGCGCCCAGACTACACAGCGTCAGATCAGCATGGAAGACGCCTGGCACGATTTCTCGACGCTCGGTTTGGAGCAGAACCTCAGCCCCTGTGTCGCCATCGATGTTGCCTTTATCAAACAGGCACTCGAGCAGACGCTTGAGCGGGAAATAGGCAGCAACGAAGTCGTTTTGTTGTTGTGGGCAGAACATGCTGCGCACCTCATACCGGGTGCGGATTGGTTCGATGAACTCTTCTATCTGTCGACCTACCCTGATGTTGCGCAGTCCGGTAGTAATGCATTCATCCACTATGCGTCTCATGGTCATCGCGAGGGAAGAATGCCCAACGCATACTGTCTGGCATTGGCCAACCGCTCGTTGACTGCCAGCCCAGATGAACCGATCGATGTCATGAAGTTGATCGCGTCAGTACCTGAGCGGTTCAGAAGCACCTTCATGTCGGGGGAGCATGATCTGGAGCTGGTACGCTTCTTCATGCCCGACCTGTATCAGGCACAACGCAATAGCAAGGATCAGTCTGAGTCGAACCTCCTGTTGGCTCACTACCTGTGCCATGGCTGGCAGGAAGGTTGGCGTCCGAGTGTTCTATGGAACGAGAACTGGTATCGCCAGAGGCTGGCGGAACGCCAGCAAGGTGCGGTTGTGCTGGAGCCTGTTTACGCTATCAATGGCAAGTGTCCGTCAACGGGTAGTGTTCGAAAAAGACCGATTACCCAACAGCATCACGTGATAACAACGTCAGAGAAGGGCATGGCTGATCTTTCGCCAAACGTCGACTTGGATAGCGAGGACGAAATTGATTTCTCTGCTGACGGGGATTTTCGGGAGCATCTGTGCATCCGCTCTGGGGTGAATCCGTACTTGCACTGGTTCTTTGCCGGGCGCGAAATGAACGTGTTGCCAACACCCTTGTTCGATACGGAATTCTACTGCTTGTCACACCGGGACATACTGACCGACTGGAGTCATAACCCGTTTGAGCATTACCTGCATCACGGTCACAATGATCCCTACCGGTACCCTTCGCAATATTTTAATGGTGGGCATTACCTGGCCTACAACGATATCCAGACGAAGAAGATCCCCCTTTTGCACTATGTGCTTGAAGGGCAGTTCGACAATGCGTCCGCCTCTCCCGAGCTTGATTGTCATCACTTCACTGCATCTCGTCCGTTGCAGAGCAGTGTACTGGAGGAAACTGTCCTGCACATCGCGGCCAGGGTTGAACGCCTGAACCATGGTGTTCTTGCCGACATGATCAATCGAGCGACCCGTCTTGAGCCTCAGATTGTACGGCCGTATGATGACCGGCGCATACGTATGGCGCCAGTGCTGCATTCTGAAGTAGGTTTGATGCTGGAAACCCGAAAGATCCTGCAGGCTTTGCCGGCGACACGTTATGACACCATCGTGCTGGTTCCACACGTCAGAATGGCAGGCTCCGCACGCATCGCAGGCAAGTTGACACAAACATTGACTGGCATTTGCGGGTCGGGGCGAGTTCTGGTGATAACGACAGATTCTTCCGTGTTTGAACGCCCTGAGTGGTTTGGAAAAGAGGCTGACATTTTCGATATCAGCCGCTTTATTGATAAAGCGCCGCACAACAGAAAAGTACGTGCGCTGCTTGATCTTGTTCGCGGTGTAAAAGCCAAACGGCTTGTCAATCTGAACAGCAATCTGGGCTGGCATCTGACGTCTCTCTACGGACGCCAGCTTTCGGCCTGGACCGAGTTGTATGTCTATCTGTTTTGCTGGGACAAGGACTTGCGCGGAAACAAGGGAGGGTATCCGATACAGTGGTTCTTGCCGACGTTCGACTACTGTTCCGCTGTCTTCACAGACAGCGAAGATCTGCGGGATGAGCTGCACATGCGCTATTGCATCAGCGCAGAGCAGCGCAGCCGTATTAAAACTCTGCATACGCCTGCTGAAGACACTGATATCGAATACAACACGCTCTTGCAGAACCGTTTGTCAAACCGTGGCGTGAAGCGCGTATTCTGGTCCGGGCGGTTTGACAGGCAAAAGCGGTTCGATCTGTTGCTGGGTATCGCTCGATCACTGCCTGATATCGAATTCTGGGTGTGGGGAAAACCGGTCCTGGACGATGAGGATATCCACACCACTGAGCTACCGAAAAACATGCTCCTCATGGGCGCCTATTCGTCTATCGACGACGTACCCATAGCCTCATGCGACCTGTTTCTCTATACCGCTGGCTGGGATGGATTGCCCACAGTTTTGATAGAGGTGGGTTCGCGGGGTATTCCGGTGGTAGCCAGTGCTGTTGGAGGTGTAACCGATCTGATCAACGATCAGACTGGGTGGCCAATCGTTGACGTGGATGATGTCGGCAGTTACTGCGATGCCATCCAATCCGTCTTGTCCAATTACCCTGCAGCGCTGGAGCGTTCCGCATCACTGCGCTCTCATACCCTGTCTCTGTGCGATCAGAATCAGTATCGCGAGACCGTCACTCAAGCCTTCGCCCTTGAAAGCCATGAACTCTGAAAACGTAGACGTCACTGCTGTCATGACGACACATGCCGAGGGTGCTCTTGCCGCGGTGTCTTACAACAATCTGCAGGCAACTGCTCGATTCGCAGAAGAATCGGGTGTGTCAGTAGAGAAGGTTGTGGTAATGGATCGCCCAAACAGTGCCACCCGCCGGATCTTCCAGAATATTGATGATCCTGCTGTACGTATCATCGAAACCGACTTTGGTGATCAGGGCAAGGTGCGAAACTTTACGGCAGAACACACCGATGGCAAGGCAATAGCGTTCCTGGATGGGGATGACCTGTGGAGTGAGAACTGGCTGTTCGAAGCCTGGAACATGATGCGTGAGGACTCGCGCGATTCGCTAATTGTTCATCCTGAGTACAACTGGTTCTTTTCGGGTACTGGCAGCGTACTGATCAACATCGATCAGGAAGGTGAACATTACCGTGAGGATTTTCTACGTCATGCCAATTACTGGGATGCATTGTGTATGACGTACAGGAAGACGCACCTGGACATTCCGTACTGCGATAGACGAATCAAGGATGGATTTGCCTTTGAGGATTGGCATTGGAATTGTGAAACCGTAGCGGCCGGGTATATTCACAAGGTTGTTGCCGATACCATTCACTTCAAGCGCCGTCGAGCTGGGTCGCAGACTGGTGAGGCCAGTGGCAATCGTTCACTGATGCCAACGACTGCCTTAACTGATTATGATCGTTACGTCGCCTGATATGCAC
>CALLPU010000422.1 GCA_938016235.1 uncultured Granulosicoccus sp.
CAAGAATCTGTCTCACCGGCTCAAGATAACAACCGTGTATGTCACGCATGATCAGATCGAGGCAATGACGCTGGCTGATCGGGTTGCTGTCATGAACCACGGGGCCATTCAACAGCTGGGGCCTCCCGAGGAGATCTACAACGATCCGGAGAATCTGTTTGTCGCCTCATTTATCGGATCTCCCGCGATGAACCTGATTGAGGGTTCTATTCGCAACGGCCTGTTTTCAACGATTAGCGGCACTCAGATTCAGTTACCGGATTCTGTTGGGGTGACCGATCGACAAGATGTGGTATTGGGTGTCAGGCCCGAAGATATTACGGTTGTCGATACGGGCGATGGCAATCTGGATGCCAGCGTGTTTGCGTTTGAAAACACCGGTGACAGCGTGTTGATTACCGTCAAGCTTGGTGACCAGAAATTCACAGCGCGTGGGGACCGTTACCTTAAGCGTCAGATCGATGAACAAATCGGCTTGAAGGTGAATGAAGGACACTTGTATTTGTTCGATGCGAAGACTGAAAAAAGATTGCGCTAGAGCGTTCTATTGATGGATAGTGGCGAGTTGAGACGCGCAGCTATGGCGCGGTTGGTTTTTAGAGTTTTGCAATACATTCTGGTTTGGATATAAAACGTTATGGCAGTCATTCTCAAAGCGAGTAAACCGCAATCGGAGCGGCAGGAAGATGATGCAAAGGTGCGCAGCATTGTTGAGGGCTTGCTGAAGGACATCGAAACCCGGGGTGATGAGGCGGTGCGCGCATTGTCAGAGAAGTTCGATAGCTGGTCGCCTGAATCCTTCATCCTGTCGGAAAACGATATCGAAGCCGCCATGGCGAAGGTGTCTCCGCAGGATCTGACAGACATCAAGTTTGCGCAGAAGCAAGTCAGGCATTTCGCTGAGAAACAGCGAGCCTCCATGCTGGATGTGGAAGTGGAAACGCTGCCGGGCGTGGTGCTGGGGCATAAGCACATTCCGGTCAATTCAGTGGGATGTTATGTGCCGGGTGGTAAGTATCCGATGGTGGCCAGTGCGCACATGAGCGTGCTGACTGCAAAAGTGGCCGGGGTTAAGCGTGTGGTTGCCGCAGCGCCTCCCTTTGAAGGTGGCGCGCACCCGGCCATTGTTGCTGCCATGCATCTGGGCGGCGCCGATGAGATTCTGGTTCTCGGTGGAACACAGGCGGTCGGTGCCATGGCATTGGGAACAGAGACCATCGCCCCGGTGGATATGCTGGTTGGCCCGGGCAATGCGTTTGTTGCAGAAGCCAAGCGTCAATTATTCGGGCGTGTCGGCATAGATCTTTTCGCCGGGCCTACTGAAACGTGTGTGATTGCAGACGATACCGTTGACGGTGAAATGGTTGCCACTGACTTGCTCGGCCAGGCGGAACATGGCATCAATTCTCCAGCCGTGTTGATCACCGATTCGCGCAAGCTGGCAGACGATACGCTGGCCGAGATTGATCGATTACTGGATATTCTGCCCACTGCCGACGCTGCACGTGCCTCTTGGGAAAACTATGGCGAGATCATTCTGTGTGACAACCTCGAAGAGATGCTTGAGCAGTCTGAAATACTCGCCTCGGAGCACGTACAGGTCATGACGCGGGACGATGACTACTTTCTGAATAACATGACAGCTTACGGTGCCTTGTTCCTGGGACCCCGTACCAACGTTGCCTACGGTGACAAGGTGATTGGTACCAATCACACTCTACCCACCCGCAAGGCTGGTCGCTATACCGGCGGGTTGTGGGTTGGCAAATTCATCAAGACACACACCTATCAACGCGTGCTCACTGATGAGGCTTCCGCGCTGGTTGGTGAGTACTGTTCACGATTGTGCATGCTGGAAGGTTTTGCGGGCCATGCAGAACAAGCGAATGTTCGCGTGCGCCGCTACGGCGGACGCAATGTGCCTTACGCCGAGGGTGCTTCGGTTTCCTGATCATGCAATTACCTCAAACACCATCGTTCAGGTTAGAGGGAAGGCGCGCGCTGATTACCGGTGCGAGCCGTGGAATCGGTCTGGGTGCTGCGTGTGCGCTGGCGCAGGCAGGTGCGCAAGTGGTGCTGGCAGCTCGCTCGGCCGATGAGCTTGAAGCGGTGTGCGACGCATTGCATCTGGCGGGTCATCAGGCAACGGCCATGACGCTGGATGTGAGCGACACGGACGCTGTGCAGAAGAGCATCACGGCTGCTGGACCTTTCGATATCCTGATCAATAACGCCGGTGTGAATCGGCCGGGTCCCATGGTGGATATGAGCCCTGCAGACTTTGATACGGTCATGAACGTTAACGTCCGGGCAGCTTATTTTGTTGCGCAAAGTGTTCTGCGACAGATGATTGAAGCAGGACGGGGCGGATCAATCATCAACACGTCTTCGCAGATGGGTCACGTTGGCGGCATTGACCGCACTGTGTATTGCGCCAGCAAATTCGCCATAGAGGGGATAACCCGATCATTGGCGATCGAAGTGGGTGAACACAACATCAGAGTCAACACGGTGTGTCCGACATTTATCGCCACCCCCCTGACTGAAAAGACACTTGCCGATCCTGAACGTGTTGCCTGGATCACCTCCAAAATCAAGCTGGGCAGAATTGGCCAGATTGAAGATGTAATGGGTGCGTTCGTATTTCTGGCATCAGATGCCGCCAGTCTGATCACGGGTACCTCGTTACTGGTTGATGGTGGCTGGACCGCCGGATGACGCAGCCAGGCAGTCAAACTTATGGAGCCAATGCTTTGAACAACTTCGCCCTGACATCAAGACTGGTTCGCTATCAGGATCTCAAACCCTGCTTGAACGCGTTTGTTGATACCCGAACACCCGGATCAGACAGGAAAGAGAACTTTACGATCATTGGTCCGGGTGTTTCCGAGAATCCGGATCAGCATGTGCACATACCCGAAGCGCACGGCTTCAACATAGGTGGTGCCCGACAGCCGCCGGGGTGTCTGAATTCCCAGCATAGCCACGACACGGCTGAAGTCTTCGTGGTGCACAGCGGGCAGTGGCGATTCATGTACGGTGTCAATGCTGATGATGCCGATGTCAAGCTGGGCCCTGGCGATACCATCTCCATTCCCACCCGCATGTTTCGGGGTTTCGAAAACATCGGTGAATCGGCAGGCTTCCTGTTCGCCGTGCTCGGTGGTGATGATCCGGGCAAGGTCACCTGGGCACCTTCCGTGTTTGATCTGGCAGAACACTATGGCCTGGTGCTGCTGGAGGGTGGGCGGCTTGTCGACGTTGCAGCGGGCGATGTGGTGCCCGAGGAGGCCAGACGGCAACAGCCTCCTTCCCGTGACGAGCTGGAGAAGCTGACGACGCCATCTGCCGACAAACTGGCGTCTTGTGTCGCGCCGGCTGCCAGCTTGCGGGCGAATACGGATTCCGCTCTATTGGCATTTGCCATCGGCGATGTATCGGAGGCCGCCATCATTACCCCTGGCAACACGCAAGATGGATTTCAGGCTGGTCCCATCGAGGGTTGGTGGCCGCACGGTTTCAATCTGCGACAAGTCACTCTGGCGCCTGAAAGTCAACTGAGTGCTCACACGCGGCAGGAAGCTGAAGTGATTTTCCTGCAATCCGGACGGTTGACCGTACAGATAGCGGAACAGCCAGCCAACACCGTAACGATGCAGCCCGGCGACACGTTGACCCTACCTGTGGGGGCTTACAGAACCTGGTTGAACGATGCTGCGGATGCGGCAGTGGCCTATGTGGTTAGAGGGGGTGATGCGCCCTCGCTGCCCGTCGGCCATTCACACTGAGCCTGTTTCATCACCCTTCAACAATGATCGAGTAAACAACGCATGAAATTATCAACGGATGGCATTCTTACGACGCATGTTGGCTCGTTGCCACGGCCCAAGGATGTCACGGACCTGGTGTTTGCCCGCGAGCGTGAAGAGCCTGTTGATGAGGCCACATTCAATCAGGTTATTGAACGGGCTGTAGGTGATACGCTGAAGAAGCAGCGGCATGCGGGCATTCAGATTCCGTCCGATGGTGAAATGAGCAAGATCTCCTATGCCACGTATATCAAGGATCGTCTGACTGGATTTGCCGGAGACAGTCCGCGTCGTGCACCGGCGGATCTGAAACAGTTTCCCGGATTTCTGGAGCGTCAGGCCAAGGGCGGAGGCACGCCTTCCTACAAACGTCCCGAGTGTGTGGGTCCCATTGAAGTGAAAAACCTTGAGCCATTGCATGATGACATTCGCTGGATGAAAGCTGCCATGTCTGCGCACGGCTACGACGAAGGCTTCATGAATTCAGCCACACCCGGGGTTATCGCCTTGTTCCAACCCTCGAAGTATCACGCCACACACGAGGCGTATCTTGAGGAGGTCGCAGAGGCGATGCGTCATGAATACGAGGCGATTGTGGCCAGTGGATTAATACTGCAACTCGATAGCCCGGATCTGGGGCTGGGGCGACACATGATGTTCCCTGATTTGAGTGACGATGAATTTGTTCGCCAGGCTGAAGTGCATGTCGAAGTGCTTAACCACGCGTTGCGCAACATCCCCGGCGATAGAGTTCGCATGCATGTGTGCTGGGGTAATTATGAGGGGCCACATATTTGTGATATCGCGCTGGCGAAAGTGCTGCCGGTTGTGCTGAAAGCCAAGCCACGCGGTTTGCTGTTTGAAACATCCAACCCGCGTCATTCGCACGAGTGGCGGGCGTGGCAGGAAAACACGATACCGGACGACTATGTGTTGATACCCGGCGTTATCGATTCCACCACCAACTTTGTTGAGCATCCGCAGCTGGTTGCTGATCGTATTTGCCGCTATGCCGATATCGTTGGTCGCGAGAGAGTGATTGCCGGCACTGACTGCGGCTTCGCCACATTTGCAGGCTTTGGAGC